>JALDXR010000418.1:0-3985 GCA_032154865.1 Nocardioidaceae bacterium | reverse complement strand
GCGGCCTCCAGCGGTGGGTACCGGCAGCTCACAATAGCCAGATCACAGCGGCGGCGGGCGATGCTCGTACGGCGTCGAGAGAACGATCGTCGTCCGGGTCGTGACGTTGGCGGCGGCCCGGATGCGGGCGAGCAGCTCCTCGAGCGCGGTGGGTGACGCGACCCTGATCTGGAGGATGTAGTTCTCGTCGCCCGCGACCGAGTAGCAGGACTCGATCTCGGCGAACGAGTCGAGTCGCAGCGGGGCGTCGTCGGGCTCGCTCGGGTCGATCGGCCGAATCGAGATGAAGGCCGTGAGCGGCAGGCCGAGCTTCTCGTGGTCGACCCGGGCGCTGTAGCCCTCGATGACACCGCGCTGCTCGAGTCGCCGCACCCGTTGGTGAACC
Organism: Nocardioidaceae bacterium; assembly: GCA_032154865.1. Lineage (GTDB taxonomy): Bacteria > Actinomycetota > Actinomycetes > Propionibacteriales > Nocardioidaceae > DATFRX01. The sequence continues at coordinate 3,600 of JALDXR010000418.1, read as the reverse complement.
GCCGAGGTGGACAGCCCGGTCGCCTTGCCGAGGTCGGTGAACGACATCCGGCCGTCGTTGGCGAGCAACCGGACGATCTTCGCGTCGATCTCCTCCACGGACCTAATTTAGTCGGAATGCGCCAGTACGCCTACTGACCGCGCAGGTCAGCCCGGAAGGACGCGCAAACCATGCGTCGTGTTGTTGAGTCGCTCCGCGCCCGAATCGGTCACCACGACGATGTCCTCGATCCGGGCTCCGTGACGGCCCTCGAGATAGATCCCGGGCTCGATCGAGAACGCCATGCCGGACTCCAGGGTCAGTCGGTTGCCGGCCACGATGTACGGATCCTCGTGCGTCTCGAGTCCGATGCCATGACCCGTACGGTGCAGGAACGCCTCGCCGTATCCGGCGTCCGCGATCATCTCGCGACCCAGCCGGTCGACCGACTCGGCGCTGACACCAGGCCGGGTGTAGTCACACTGCGCCTGCTGAGCCGCCTGCAGGACGGCGTAGTAGGCCGCGAACTCGTCCGGCGGTTCGCCGCCGGCGACATAGGTACGCGTGCTGTCCGAGCAGTAACCCGACGGCAGGCTGCCGCCGATGTCGACGACCACCGGCTCGCCGCGCTGGATGACCCGGTCCGACAGCTCGTGGTGGGGGGACGCTCCGTTGGGACCCGATGCCACGATGACGAAGTCGACGGTGGCGTGGCCCTCGGCGACGATGGCGTCGGCGATGTCGGCACCGACGTCGGCTTCGGCGCGACCGGGCCGCAGCCACTCCTCCATACGGGAGTGGACGCGGTCGATGGCGGCGCCGGCAGCCCGGAGCTCGGCAACCTCGTCGACGCCCTTGCGCTGGCGGAGCGGGCCGAGGACGTCGCTTGCCAGCCGCCATCGAGCAGTGGGCACCGCGGACTCGAACGCCAGCACCTTCTCGGCCCACATGTGGTTGTCGACGGCGATCGTCTCGGCGCCGGCCGGAAGGTGGGAGGCGGCGATCGCATAGGCGTCGTCGGTCTCGTCCCACGGCACCACGGTGAGCCCGAGCGCGCCGACCGACGACGCCATCGCCGCCGGCCGCTCGAGCCGTGGCACCAGCAGACTCGGATCGCCCGCCGCCGGGAGGATCAGACAGGTCAGCCGCTCCAACGGCTTCGCGTCATAGCCGGTGAGGTAGCGCAGATCGGAGCTGGGCGAGACGAGGAGGGCGTCGATGCCGGCGTCGCGGGTCGCCTGCTGGGCCCGGGTGAGTCGGTCGCGGAGGTCGTCGATCACCCGGGTCAGCGTACGCTGCTCGCCATGGATCGACGCCTCCTCCTCGACACCGCGGCCCTGTACTTTCGCGCGTTCTTCGGCGTGCCCGATTCGATCCGGGCGCCCGACGGCACCCCGGTCAACGCGGTCCGCGGACTGCTCGACTTCATGGCGCGCCTGATCGGTGAGTACAAGCCGACCGAGGTCGCCTGCTGCTGGGACAACGACTGGCGCCCGGCCTGGCGGGTCGAGCTGCTGCCGTCCTACAAGTCGCACCGGGTGGCGGACGAGGTCGTCGGCGGCCCTGACATCGAGGAGACGCCCGACCCGCTCGAGACACAGGTCCCGATCATTCAGGAGGTGCTGGCGGCGCTAGGCGTGGCAGTCGTCGGCGTCGACGGCTACGAGGCCGACGACGTCATCGGCACCCTGGCGACCGACGCGCCGATGCCGGTCGACGTGGTGACCGGTGACCGGGACCTCTTCCAGCTCATCGACGACGAACGCGGCGTACGCGTGCTCTATACGGCGCGCGGCGTCGGCAAGCACGAGCGGCTCGACGACGCCGCCGTCCGGGCCAAGTACGGCATCCGCGGCGCTCAGTACGCCGACTTCGCGACGCTTCGGGGCGACCCCTCCGACGGGCTGCCCGGTGTGGCCGGCATCGGCGAGAAGACGGCCGCCTCGTTGCTCGGGAAGTACGGCGACATGGCGGGGATCCTCGACGCGGTCGACGATCCGGGAAGCAGCCTCGGTCCGACGCCCCGGATGCGGATCCGCGAGGCGGCCGACTATCTCGCGGTGGCGCCCCGGGTGGTCGGCGTCGCCCGCGATCTCGATGTCGGTGATGTCGATCTGACCCTGCCGGATCCCGCGCCGGCCGACCCGGACACCTACGCCGCCCTCGTCGAGCGCTGGGGTCTCGGCGGCTCGGCCGATCGCGTCGTCGAGGCGATCAACGGCTGACCGAGCCGTGGCCCGCCGCCCTCGCGTCGCGGTCAGTCGGTCGCCACGGAGGAGTACGCCACCACGCCGCGGCGTAAGGAGTCGCTGGCCTCGCGGGCGGCCGTACGAAGGTCACCCGGGCCGGCCGCGTCGGCGACCTGGTCGATCACGTCGAGCAACTGCTTCACGGCGCGGACGAAGTCACCGGCGGCGAAGTCGGACTCGGCGAGGACATGGTCGAGTGAGGCGCCGCGGGCCCATCGGTACGCCGCCCAGGCGAACCCGAAGTCGGGCTCACGCAGGAACCGCACCCGGTGGGCCCGCTCGAGCCGTTCGAGCTCCGACCAGATGCCGGTCATGATTTCGGCCGTGTCCCGGATCGGCCCACGGGGCAACCGCGGCGGCGGTGCGTCGTCGGGGTTGCGCGTCTCGTAGACCAGGCCCGACAGGCAGGCCGCGAGCTCTGGCGGCGAGAGACCGATCCAGACGTCGCGCCGCAGGCATTCGGCGGCCACCAGGTCGAGCTCGTTGTACAGCCTGGCCAGCCGCTGCCCATCGGCCGTCACCGTCTCGCCGTCGAGATAGGTGAGCTCGTCGAGCACCTCGCACACCCGGTCGAACTGGCGGGCGATGGAGCCAGTGCGCTGCTCGATCCGGCGACGCAGATCCGAGGCGTCACGATCGAGCTTGAGATAGCGCTCGGCCCATCGGGCATGGTCCTCGCGGTCCGGGCAGCTGTGACACGGATGCGTCCGCAGCTGCCGCCGGAGCCGCTCGATGTCGTCGCCGTCGTCAGCCGGCGGAGCCACTGCGGGTCGGCGGGCCGGTGGCAATGAACGCACCTCCTGCCGCAGCGCCGAGGCGAGATCGCGACGCGACTGGGGGTTGCGCGGGTTGAGCTTGCGGGGCAGCCGCATCTGCCCGCGGGCCGCGACCGGAGTCGGGAAGTCGACGACCGAGAGCCGACGAGCCTGCCGTTCCGCCGTCACGACGAGTGGCCGCGGCCCGTCGCGGTTGCTTCGCATCCCCGGATCGACCACGACCGCCGTCCCGGCGTATCGCCCCGCGGGGACCTCGATCACGTCGCCCGGACGGAGTGCCTCGAGTGACGCGATGACCTGCTGTCGCTCGTCCGACCGGCGACGGCGGGACCGATTCTTCTCGGCGGCCGACAACCGCTGCCGGAGCCGGGAGTACTCCAGGAAGTCGCCGCGGTCACACTGGGCGGACTCGGAGTACCCCTCGAGCCCCTCCTCGGCCCGCCGCAGCTCGCTCGCGAGACCCACGACGGCCCGGTCGGCCTGGAACTGGGCGAACGACGACTCGAGCAGCCGCCGGGACCGTTCCCGGCCGTCGGTGCGTACGAGATTGACCGCCATGTTGTACGACGGGCGGAACGACGACCGCAGCCGGTACG
>JALDXR010000036.1:0-13744 GCA_032154865.1 Nocardioidaceae bacterium | reverse complement strand
CACTCGATGAGCAGCGGGTGCGCATGGCCGCGATCCCAGGGAACGGCGCCGCCGTCGGCAGCAGCCGAGTAGAGGCGCTCGAACCAGCCGGTCGGGTCGGCGTCGGCCAGCGAGTCGCCGGCAAGTCGCCGAGCCAGCTCGTCGGGGTCGCGATCAGCGGACGGCGGCATCAGCCCGCTCCTTCACGCCCCAACCGTGCCAGCTGTCGACCTCGATCCAGGCGTTGATCCGCTTGCGCTCGCGGTTGGGATAGGGGCGACCGCTGTAGTGCCTGGACAGCCGATCGATCTCGGCGAGCTCCATGTCGTCGGTCAACTCGACGACGCGACCCTGCAGACTGACATGGGAGTGCCAGTCGTCGCCATCGAGCACGGTCAACGACACCCGGGGGTCGGCGCGAAGATGGTCCAGGCGCTTGCGGCCCTCGTCCATGTTGACCAGGATCCGGCCGTCCTCCCAGCGGTACCAGGTGGCGACCGATACCGGTTGTCCGTCCGATCGCACCGTCGTGATCGTGGCAGGGTTCGGCTTGGCGAGCATCGCGGTCACATAGCCAGGAAGCGGCGGCTTGGACACGGAGTGATTCCTCTCGTACAAGAGCACGGGCGTCTCGCACAACCGTCTCAGCGCCAGGGTCATTCCGTCGTCGGGCCGCCGGCGGTGTGGCGCAGGATGGCGGGCACGGCGACCTCCCAGACCGGCGGTGGCGGGGCCTCGTGACCGATGCCCTCCAGGCTCACAAGCCGAGCGCCGGGGATCGCGTCGGCCAGCGCCTCGCCGTGCTCGTACGGGAACAGCGGATCCTCGGTGCCGTGCAGCACGAGCGTCGGCGCCGTCACGTCGGCGAGCTTCCCCCGTACCGGTTCGTCGTCGTCGTCCAGGATCCAGTGGTTGGCGCTGGAGGCCGGGTTGACGGCCCGGTCGTAGATCCGCTCCGCCCGCTCCCGCAGGGCTCGATCGTCGGTACGCACGGTGGCGAGGAACGGCCGCTCCGCCTCGACCAGGTAGTCGACGACCGCGGCCCGGTCGGCCCAATCCGGCTCGGGCAACGGCGTGTCGAAACTGGCCCGGAGCTCCGGAGACATCGACGGCAGCTCGCGCCCGGTCGACTCGATCGCGGACGTCGACATCAAGGTCAGCGACGCGAGCCGCTCCGGGCGCTCGATCGCCAGGGTCTGGGCGAGCGCCCCGCCCATCGACATGCCGGCCACGTGGGCTCGCTCGATCCCGAGAGCGTCCAGCACCCCGGCCGCGTCGGCGACCAGGTCGGCGAAGGTGTAGTCGGGCATGCCGGGCTGGCAGCTCGTCGACCGGCCGGTGTCACGGTGGTCGTAGCGGATCACGTAGCGACCGCCGTCGGCGAGCCTGCGGCAGAACCCCTCCGGCCAGTGCTCGAGCGACGCCGCGGCGCCCATCACGAGCAGGATCGCCGGATCGGCGGCGTCGCCGAAGGTCTCGGCACACAGATCGACGCCGTTGACCCGCAGCATGCGCTCGTCGGACATCGACATCTCCTCACCGTTCGACATCGGGGTAGCCATGACGACCGCAATCCCTCAAGATCCGTGGAGCCTGCCGACCACGACATCTGCGCATGGGTCGATGCTGCCCGGCCGGCGCCGAGATTGCACGCGGTCAGACGACCTTGAACCAGTTCGAGCGCAGGCCGAAGGTGAATCGGAAGTCGACGCCGGAGACCCGGACCGAGCCGGAGCTGCCGATCACACGCAGCCGCTCGACCCGACCGCCCCACTGCCCGTGTCCGTCGCGGTCGAGGACACGGATCCGGTGGAACCGGCCGATGCTCGGATAGGCCGACGAGATCCGTGACCCGCTGATCCGGGCGGTCCACGTGTGGACCGTGTTGCCGGACCACTTGTCGTACGGGTCGCGCTTGGCCCGCAGGTACGGCAGCCCACCGTTGGCCGTCCACCCACCCGACGAGGCCGAGAACATCGTGAGCGCCGGCCGGCCGCCGAAGACCCGGATCTGGCCGGAGGTCTTGTACACGGCGCGATTGGACGCACTGGTCTCGGCCGAGACGCCGTTGTAGACCTGGCAGGACGTCGTGTCGCAGATGTGGTAGTAGTCCCCGCGGTTCGCCCGCCGGATGTACGACGCGTACGTCCGAGCCGCCACGGCCTGCGAGCGCAACGCCGCCTGCCGCCACGACGCCGGCATCTCGTCCGCGATGACCCCGAGCAGGTACTTGTTCATCCGCAGCACGTTGACGGTGGCCCGGTCGCTCGAACCGCCGGACGGGTACGCCGCGCGCAGCGCCCCCCGGTAGCGCGCGGTCGAACCGCTCGGCAGCACCAGTGCCATCGGTCCGGGCGCCTCGAACTGACCCGCGCCCCGCAGCGGACCACGACGGGGGACGCGCCAGCGGTGCCAGCCGCTGTCGTTGTGGAACTGCACGACCGAGACCGACCGGTGGCCGCGCGCCGGCTTGATCCGCCACCGGTTGATCGCCCTCGAGCGCGGCAGCGCGAAGACCCGATCGTCGGCCGTGTCCCGGACCCGGAGACCCTTGCGATCCTTGACGACGACGTTGTGACCCGAGTCAGCGGTGATCAGGACCCGGATCCGCTTGGTGGCCGAACCCATCTTGGTGCCGGGGTAGTAGAACCGCAGGATCTCCCGGTACGACTTCCCCCGGATCGCCGCGCCCTGGGCGCCGTGCTGCGACATGCCGATGCCGTGGCCGTAGCCGTGGCCGCGTAGCGTGAGCGTCCGCGCGGCCGCCGACTCCTCGGCCCGCTGGTCGACCGCTTCCGATGACGGGGTGGCGATCAGGACGGCGGCCGGCAACAGCACGGCAACGAACAAGGCGGTGAGCCGCGGCATCAGGAGAACTCCACCGTGACCGTGTTCGCCCGCTGGTTCCACGTGATCGACCCGTGGGCGAAGGTGGCCTTGCGGCCGTTGCGGATCGGCACCATGTTGGACCTCGGCAGACCGAGCCGTCCGTTGATGCCGTCGAGATCGCGATAGCGGATCAGGATCCGTCCCCACAGGGTGTACGCCTTGTGCTTCCCGATCCGATACATCCGCCCGTGCTCGAAGTCGACGCGGCGGACCCCAGGGACATCGGTGTGCACGCTGTCCGTACGGGGGAATCCGAGCCGGCTGCCGGTGCCGCCACGGTCCCGGTAGGCCCGCAGCGCTGCGCCGGAGAGCCAGTGCGCGCCGAAGCCCGCCTTGGCGAACATGGCGCCGTGGTTGAAGTCGGTGCGAATGCCCCCGCTCTGCTGAGTCTCACCGCGGAAGACCTGACCCGTCACGTCCCGGCCCATCTGCTTGGCGCGAACCCGGATCGGCGACCGATATTCCGACAGGTAGCTGGCGACCCGGTCTCGGAGCTTCGGCAGCCAGCGATAGACGTACCGTCCCGGGCAGGCGGTCGACATGGCGTCGCGATGTCCCGAGATCCGCTCGAACCGATGGCCGTTGACGACGACGGTGCCTCGCGCCGGCTTGTAGCTGGTGCCCAGCCGCCAGCCGATGAAGCGGACCAGCGCGTTCTTCATCTTCTTGGTCGGCCGAGCCGTCTCGAAGTTGCCGATCAAAGAGACGCCGACCGTGTTGGTGTTGTAGTCACCCGCGTGCGCACCCCGCACCGGGAGCCGCATGCCGCCGCGACGACCTTCGTAGATCCGGCCGTACTTGTCGATCAGGAAGTTGTAGCCGATGTCGCACCAGCCGCGGCTTTGCGTGTGATAGGCGTGAATCGCGCGCACGATTCGCTTGCCGTCGGCCCGCGAGTAATCGTTCGAATTGACGGTGTGATGGACGAAAACCATCTTCGCCGTACGGCCATATCTCGGCGGGAAGCACCGATCGTTCAGTGCCGGGTCGGCTCCCCATTGGGCGCGGGTGATGATCCGCGGCATCTTCGGAAACCTGGGCGCCCGAAGGGGTTTCAGGCCCGCCGCCGCGATCCGGCTCGACGCGCTCGTCGGGTCGCTTCCGGGGTCGATTGTCTCGACGCGGACCCGGTCCGGACCCTTTCCGCGCGGAGCGGTGACCCGGACCGCGACGCCGGTGCCGTCACCCACCCACAGTGGCGAGGTGCCATCTCGCACCCTGCCTTCCTGGCCGGCCGACGGTCCCTCGTCGAGTTCGACGGGGAGACCCTGCCAGCGCGTCCAGGCGCCGTCTATCTGGGACCGGACGCGTACCTTGGTGCCGGCCGGCGCGGTCCCCTGCGCCCACGTCACCGCCCCCATGCCGTAGTCCGCCGTCGCGGTCCGGGACAGCTTCGCGACCAGCTGCCGACCGCGCTGGCGAGCGGTTGAGAGCGACTCGGCGGCCGGAACGCGGAGCGAAACCACCTCGGGCCCGCTAGCCGAGGGCTGGCTCGCCGACGCCGTCGATCCGCTGTGCCCACCCGACCCCGCGACGACGACTCCGGTTCCGGCCGTGACTCCGGCCGCCACGATGACGATGATCCGGCCGGCAACTCGGGTGGCCCGTTTTCCCCTATGTTCGCCCATCAACGCAGTTCCTCCCGTAACGAAGCCTGGTGTTGCCCCTGGTGCTGGTGATTCTTATGTGACTTCGTAGAGTGATTCTGCAATTGATGTGCGTGACATGAAAGGGCAAATGTTAAATTACGTACCTGTGATTCGCTGTGGAACCTCGCGAATCAGGGTCGACCTCGCAACCCTCGGAGACCTCGCGAATCAGGACCGGCGATGCAGCCGGCGGGCCGCCTCGGCGATCGAGCCGGTCATCGACGGATAGACCGTGAACGCGTTCGCCACCTGGTCGACCGTCAGGTTCGCCGCGACCGCCATCGCGATCGGATAGACCAGCTCGCTGGCCTGGGGCGCGACGACGACTCCGCCCACGACGATGCCCGTACCCGGACGGCAGAACAGCTTCACGAAGCCGTCCCGGACCCCCTGCATCTTGGCCCGCGCGTTGCCCTCCAGGTCGAGGAGCACCGTCTTCGCGTCGATCTCGCCCTCGTCCACGGCACGCTGCGAGCACCCGACGGTGGCGATCTCCGGTGCGGTGAAGACGTTGGCGGCGATCTGCCGGCGGTCGAGCGGGCGCACCGCGTCGCCGAGGGCGTGCCACATCGCGATCCGGCCCTGCATCGCCGCGACCGAGGCGAGCATGACGACGCCGGTGCAGTCGCCAGCGGCGTAGACACCGCGCGCGGTCGTACGCGACACCCCATCGACCTGGACGAAGCCGCGGTCGTCGATCGCGACGCCGGCCGCCTCGAGCCCGAGATCCGTGGTGTCGGGAACCGATCCGACCGCGAGCAGGCAGTGGGAGCCGTCGACGGTCCGGCCGTCGGTCAGGGTCACCCGTACGCCGTCGCCGTGCCGGTCCACCGCGGCCATCCGACTCCGCGACAGGACGGTCATGCCGCGCCGGGTGAAGACGCTCTCGAGCACCCGAGCCGCGTCGGCGTCCTCCCCTGGGAGTACGCGGTCCCGGCTGGAGACGAGGACGACCTCACTGCCCAGCGCGAGGTAGCCGCTGGCGAACTCCGCTCCCGTGACGCCCGAGCCGACGACGATGAGCCGCTCGGGCAGCTCGTCCACGTCGTAGACCTGCTCCCAGGTCAGGATCCGCTCGCCGTCGGGCCGGGCGCTGTCCAGAATGCGGGGCCGGGCGCCGGTCGACAGCAGGATGACGTCGGCGCCGATCCGCTCGGTGTCGCCGGCCGGGCCGGTCGCCACGACCGTGGCGGAGTTCTCCAGCCGCCCGACAGCGGGGATCACGCGTACGTGCTCGTTGGCGAGTCGCTTGGCGATGTCCTCGGACTGGGCGGCGGCGAGCTCCTTGACGCGGGCGTTGACGCGCGCCATGTCGACGGTCACGGCGTCGAGCGGCTCGTCACCGACGCCGACGGCGACGCCGAGCTCGCTGGCGCCCTGGACCGACGTCATCAGCTCCGAGGTCGCGATCAGGGTCTTGCTCGGGACGCAGTCGGTCAGGACCGCCGAGCCGCCGAGGCCGTCGCGATCCACGACGGTGACCTCCGCACCCAGCTGGGCGGCGACCAGGGCTGCCTCGTAGCCGCCTGGCCCGCCGCCGACGATCGCGACTTTATCCACAGCTCCATCCTGCCGGACGCACTCGGTCGAAACGGCATAGGCTCGGAGGGGTGACGCTCTACGCCGCGTATGGGTCGAACCTCGATCCGGCCCGCATGAGCGAACGCTGTCCCCACTCGCCGCTGCAGGGAACCGGCTGGCTGACCGGCTGGCGACTCACCTTCGGCGGCGAGGAGTACGGCTGGGACGGCGCTCTCGCCACCATCGTCGAGGACCCGATGGCCCACGTCTTCGTGGCCCTCTATGACGTCACTCCCGAAGACCATGCGGCGCTGGACGCCTGGGAGGGCGTCGACATCGGGCTCTATCGGACGATCCGGGTGCGGGTGCAGACCCTGACCGGCGAGCAGGCGGCCCGCATCTATGCCCTCGACGCCTACGAGGGAGGCCTGCCGTCGGCGAGCTACCTCGGCGTGGTCTACGAGGCCGCCCTGGCCGCCGGCGCACCGGCCGACTACCTCGAGGACCTGCGGTCTCGTCCTTGCCGCTCGGTGGGACCGTGACACGAGTCTCCCGGTCGCTGCGCCGTCCTCCGTACGCCAGTACGCTGCGCTCGTGACCGACCTCGTGACCAGCGCAGACGAGTCCTCACCCACCGAGCTCGCGGGCCAGGCAGCCGATCGGATCGCCGAGCTGAGCGGCGTCGCGACCCACGACGTGGCCCTCGTGATCGGATCCGGCTGGCTCCCGGCCGTCGATGCTCTCGGATCACCGGATCGCGAGTTCGCGACGACCGAGGTGCCCGGGTTCGGCGCCGCCGGAGTCGTCGGCCATGCCGGCACCATCCGCTCGGTACGCGCCGGCGACCGTCGCATCCTGGTGCTGGCCGGGCGTACCCACCTCTACGAGGGACGCGGCGTGCGCGCCGTGGTCCACGGCATCCGAACGGCAGCGGCCGCCGGCTGCCGAGCCGTCGTCCTCACCAACGGCTGCGGCGGCCTGCGCTCGCACTGGACGGCCGGCACGCCGGTGCTGATCAGCGACCACCTCAACCTGACGGCGACGTCGCCGATCGAGGGCGCCAACTTCGTCGACCTCACCGACCTCTACTCGGCCCGGCTGCGAGCACTGTGCCGCGAGATCGAGCCGGGTCTCGAGGAAGGGGTGTACGTCCAGTTCCGCGGACCTCACTACGAGACGCCGGCCGAGATCGCGATGGTGCGGGCGATCGGCGGCGACCTGGTCGGCATGTCCACCGCTCTCGAGGCGATCGCCGCCCGCGAGGCCGGACTCGAAGTGCTCGGGATCTCCCTGGTCACCAACCTCGCGGCCGGAGTAGGCGGCGAGCCCCTGAGTCACGACGAGGTCCTGCAGGCCGGCCGGGACGCAGCCGGCCGCATGGGCGACCTGCTGAGCGCCGTACTCCCGAGGATCTGACATGCGCATTCTCATCGCCGGCGCCGCCGGAAGCATCGGCCGCGTGGTGGCCCGTGGGCTGACCGCCAACGGCCACGAGATTCGCGGACTCGACCTGGTGCAGCCGGAGGCCGACTACTGCTCGCTCGGCACCGTGGTCGGCGTCGACGCGGTCGTCCACCTCGCGGGCCGGCCGAACGAGGCAGCGCTGCCCGACGAGCTGACCTCGCACCTGATCACGACGGCGACGCTGCTCGACGCGATGGTCGCGGCCGGCGTGCGGCGCATCGCGTACGCGAGCAGCAACCACGCCGTCGGTATGCACGAGCGGGTCGACCGGCTGGGCATCGACGTCCGGCCGCGGCCCGACACCTGCTACGGGGTCGCGAAGGTCGCTGCTGAGGGGCTGCTCAGCCTCTACGTCGACCGGGCCGGCATCGAGGCGGTCTCGATGCGGATCGGCAGCTTCCTGGAGCGACCCGAGACGGTCCGGGCGCTGTCGACCTGGCTGTCGCCGGACGACTGCGTACGCCTGGTCGAGGCGGCCGTGACCGCGCCCGACGTCGGCTATGCCGTCGTCTACGGCATCTCGGCCAACACCCGGGGATGGTGGGACCTCGAACCCGGCCGAGCGATCGGCTACGAGCCGGTCGACGACGCCGAGGCGTACGCCGCCGACCTCCCGGCTCGTGACGAGGACGCTGTCGAGAACGCCCGGGTCGGCGGACCGTTCGCCGCCTTGCCGGGGCCGCCGAAGGCGATGGGCTGACGAACGAGCGGGCTAGGGTGCCGGGCATGAGCACCAGCGGCGACCTGGCCGAGCTGATTGCGGCCGCGCGGGCCTGGACGGCGCAGGACCCGGACCCGACGACTCGCGCCGAGCTGACCGCGATCGCCGACCGCGCCACGACCGACGACGACGCCGCGACGGAGCTGGCCGACCGGTTCGCCGGCCGACTCGAGTTCGGCACCGCGGGCCTCCGGGGGGCGCTCGGCGCCGGACCGAACCGGATGAACCGCGTCGTCGTGACGCAGGCCGCCGCCGGACTCGCCGCCTACCTACGGGAGCACCCGGTCGAGGGACAGTCCGGCGTCGTGATCGGATACGACGCGCGACACAACTCCGACGCCTTTGCCCGCGACACGGCCGAGATCGTGCGCGGCGCCGGGCTCCCCGCGTACGTGCTGCCACGACCCTTGCCGACGCCCGTCCTGGCGTACGCGATCCGGCCTCTGGGTTGCGCCGCCGGTGTCATGGTGACCGCGTCGCACAATCCGCCGCAAGACAACGGCTACAAGGTCTATCTCGGCGACGGCAGTCAGATCGTGCCGCCGGCCGACGCCGACATCGCCAAGGCCATCGATGCCGTCGGGCCGATCGCCGAGCTCCCCCGCGGCACCGACTACACGGTCCTCGACGAGGCCGTGGTCGACGACTACGTCGCGGCGGTGACCGCACTGCCTCGCGCCGACGGGCCCCGCGACATCGTCTTCGCGTACACGCCGCTGCACGGCGTCGGCGCGTCGGTCGTCCGGGCCGTACTCGATCGGACCGGGTTCGGCCCGCGACACGAGACCGCCGAGCAGATCGAGCCGGATCCCGAGTTCTCCACGGTGGCGTTCCCGAATCCCGAGGAGCCGGGCGCGATGGACCTGGCGCTGGCGACCGCCTCGCGGGCCGGCGCCGAGCTCGTGATCGCCAACGACCCCGACGCCGATCGCCTCGCGGCCGCGGTGCCGACCGTCCAGGGCTGGCGGCTGCTGCGGGGCGACGAGGTCGGGGCCCTGCTCGCGGATCACGCACTGCGCCGCGGTATCACGGGCACCTACGCCACCACAATCGTCTCGTCGTCGCTGCTGAGCCGGATGGCATCGGCTCACGAGCAGCCGTACGTCGAGACGCTGACCGGGTTCAAGTGGATCAGCCGGGTCGACGGACTCGCGTTCGGCTACGAGGAGGCGCTGGGCTACTGCCTCGCGCCGCAGATCGCCCGGGACAAGGACGGCATCAGCGCCATGGTGCGGCTACTCGAGTTGGCCGCGGAGCTGAAGGCGGCCGGCCGGACGCTGGTCGACCGGCTCGACGAGATCGCCGAGCGCTACGGGCTGCACGCGACCGACCAACTGTCGGTGCGGGTCGCCGACCTGACGCTGATCGCGGACGCGATGGCCAGACTGCGCGCCGAGCCGCCGGCGACGCTTGGCGGCCTGCCGGTCGACACGGTCGACGACCTCGCCGCCGGCTCGGCGACATTGCCCCCGACCGACGGTCTTCGGTTCCGGATGGCCGAAGGCGCTCGGGTCGTGGTCCGGCCGTCCGGGACCGAGCCGAAGCTGAAGGCTTACCTGGAGGTGGTCGTCCCGGTCACCGACGGAGTCGACGCGGCACGCATCGCCGCGGTCGGCCGGCTCGACGCGATCCGCTCGGACCTGGCCGCCGCGCTCGGCCTCTGACCGCAGCCGGGGAGCAGCCGGCCCACTGAGGGGACGCCGGCGCCTCAGTCGTCCAGTCCGGCGAGGTCCAGCTGCTGGAGTCGATCGGCGTCGGCCAGGATGTCGATCTCCACGATCCGGCCCCCGACGACGGTGAACCCCAGAACCGCGAACGGCTTGCCGTGCGGCGCGACCAGGAACCCGGGCGTGCCGTTGACCAGAACCGGCCGGGCGAACTCGCTGAGATGCGCGTACCGAGCGGCCGCCTGGGCGACCTCGGTCGCGCCATGGATCTCGCGCGACCCGGCGGCCGGCGGGACGCCGCCGTCGGCCCGAAGCACCACGTCCGGGTCCAGGACCGAGAGCAGCGCCTCGAAGTCGCCGTCGCGACCGGCGGCCTGGAACGCCTCGACCACCTCTCGCTGCCGGGCCAGATCCGGGTCCGGCACGATCGGCGCACCCCGTACCCGCTGTCGGGCCCGGCTGGCCAGCTTCCGCGCCGCGGCCGGAGTCCGGTCGACGATCGGCGCGATCTCCTCGAACGGCAGACCGAACATGTCGTGCAGGACGAAGGCCAGCCGCTCGGCGGGGCCCAGGGTCTCGAGCACGACCAGCAACGCGAGTCCCACCGAGTCGGCCAGCAGCACCTGGGACTCGGGATCGACGCCTTCCGCGCGACTCAGGATGGGTTCGGGCAGGTGCGGCCCGTACGGCTCCTCCCGCCGGCTCCTCCGGGCGCGCAGCATGTCCAGGCAGATCCGCCCCACCACGGTGGTCAGCCAGCCGGCCGGGTTGCTGATCCGGTTCGAGTCCGACCGGCTGAGCCGAAGCCAGGCCTCCTGGACGGCGTCGTCGGCCTCGTCCAGCGAGCCCAGCATGCGGTAGGCGACCGCCCGCAGGTGTCCGCGGTTCGTCTCGAACTGCTCGGCCAGCCAGCGATCGTCCTGGGTCACCTCTGACGCGCCCACGGTCACATCCCTTCGTCTCGTTCCGTCATAGCACTGACGAATGCGAACCAGCCGATGTGACAAGGAGACAGCCGACATGGAACGCAGCGTGACCAGAGGACTCGCGGGTGTCGTCTGCGGCCGCCGGGCCAAGTGGATCGTCCTCGCGATCTGGCTGGTGATCACCGCCGTACTCGGCGTCGGACTCGGCTCGCAGCTCACCGACGAGGAGAGCAACGAGGCGTCGTCCTGGCTGCCCGAGAGCGCGGAGTCGACCAAGGCGCTGAGCCAGATCGGCGTCTTCCAGTCGGAGAACACGTTCCCCACGACCATCGTCTACGAACGCACCAGCGGGATCACCGCCCAGGACCTGGCCGCGGTACGGGCCGACATCGCGGACTTCCAGTCGTATAACGGTCGTACGGTGTCGGACATCGTCGGCGACGACATCCCGGACGGCGACGCGGTCGTGACGCTGGACGGTCCGATCCGGGGGCCGATCACGTCGCCGGACGGCCAGGCGGTCCAGGTCGAGGTGCCGGTCAACGCCGGTGCGGACGGGCTGATGCTGCTCCCGGACCTGGTCGACCAGATGCGTGCCACGGCGGCAGCCGACGCGGACGGCATGATCACCCACGCCACCGGTCCCGGCGGCAGCTCGGCCGACACGGCCGACGCGTGGTCGGGCATCGACGGCGTCCTGCTCGCGGCGGCACTGCTCGTCGTCATCGCGATCCTCCTGCTGACGTACCGCAGTCCGACGCTGTGGTTCTTCCCGGTGGTGTGCTCGGTGTTCGCCATGCTCAACGCCCAGGGCATCGTCTACCTGCTGGCGAAGTACGCCGACCTCACCGTCAACGCGCAGAGCATCGGCATCCTCACCGTGCTGGTGATCGGCGCCGGGACCGACTACGCCATGCTGCTGGTCGCCCGCTACCGGGAGGAGCTGCGCCGGCATCACGACCGCCACGACGCGATGGCCGAGGCGCTCCATCGGGCGGCTCCGGCGATCATCGCCAGTGGCGCCACGGTGACCCTGGGCATGCTCTGCCTGATGGCGGCCGACATGAACTCCACGGCCGGCATGGGTCCGGTCGCGGCGATCGGCGTTGTCGTGGCGCTGCTGGCCATGATCAGCCTGCTCCCGGCCGTCCTGGTGATCATGGGCCGGTGGATCTTCTGGCCGGTCCGTCCGATCGAGGGCAGCCGCGAGCCGACCGCGACCGGATTCTGGGCCAGGACGGGACTCGCGATCAGTCGCCGGCCGCGAGCGGTGTGGGTCGGCACCGCCGCCGCGCTGGGCGTCATGGCGATCGGCACCGTCGGCCTCGATGCGACCGGGCTCTCGGCGGCCGACCAGTATCGCGACACCCCGGACTCGATCAAGGGTGACGACGTCGTCCGCGCCCACTTCGCCTCGGAGGCTGGCACCCCGCTGCAGATCGTGACCAACACCGGCGCCACCGACGAGGTCGTCGCCGCCACGCGGCAGATCGAGGGGGTGGATCCCGCCGCCGTCCGGCCGGTCGGAAGCGCCGGCGGCAAGACGATGGTCGAGGCCGGAATCACCGATCCGGCGCTGACGAACGCCGCGTACGACACGGTCCAGCGGGTCCGCGACGCCGTGCACGAGATTCCGAACGCCGACGCATTGGTCGGCGGCACCGCAGCGGTCAACCTGGACGTCCAGGAGGCGTCCCGGCACGACAACGACCTCGTCATCCCGCTCGTGCTCGGCGTGGTGCTCATGATCCTGATCCTGCTGCTGCGGGCGCTCGTGGCGCCGGTGCTGCTGATCGGGACGGTGGTGCTGGCCTTCGGGGCAGCGCTGGGCGTTAGCGCGCTGGCGTTCGAGTACGTCTTCGGCGTGAGCGGCGCCGACAGCTCCCTGCCGCTGTACGTGTTCGTCTTCCTGGTCGCCCTGGGAATCGACTACAACATCTTCCTGATGACCCGGGTCCGGGAGGAGACCGCCCGGGTCGGCAGTCGCCGTGGGGCGCTGGCCGGACTCGCTGCCACCGGTGGAGTCATCACGTCGGCCGGCCTGGTGCTGGCCGGGACATTCGGGACGCTCGCGACCCTACCGCTGACGTTCACGCTCCAGATCGGGTTCGCGGTCGCGTTCGGTGTCCTGCTCGACACGATCATCGTCCGCTCGATCCTGGTGACCGGGCTGAACCTGGACCTCGGCCGGCACATGTGGTGGCCGAGCCGGCTCAGCCGGGCCGAGCACGACGAGGAGCGCTCCCAGGGGCCTGGCGACGACGCCTCGAGTTCCGAGTTGTTGTCGGCCCGGACACCCTGACACCGACGACGACTCGGGACTCGGGGGGCTATGCCACGACCGCCAGCAGGACGAGCAGCGCGAAGGCGACGGCGGCGCCGGCCACGGCGATCACCTCGGGCCAGCGCCACTGCTTGTCGGGAGCGTCGAGCTGCGTCGGACGACGACGGTGCTTCTCGGCCAGGTTGCCCAGCCGCTGGGCGACCAGGTCGGCGTAGTCGCCATGGACCTCCCGGCCGGACGGGTCCCGGCTGGATTCGCCGGTGACACCGCTGTCCGGGTCCGGCGTGGACAGCCCACCGCTGAGCGGCGACGGCCTGGTGCCCGGGCTTCGCTTGCGGAGCTGTTGCCGTGCGGAGCGGCCGACCGCGATGCCGTGGACGGTCTCGGCTCCGGCCCGGATCACCAGGACCTGGCGTACCTCCACACCCTCGACCAGATGCCACGGTACGGCCGTGTCGGTGAGCGCGGTGCGTACGAGGACGTGATCGTCGTGGACGTGGACCGTCGGTCGCACCATCGTGAGCCAGACGCCGAGGCCGAAGAGGACCAGCCCCGCCACGACCGCCCAGTGGGTCAGGTCGACACCATCGAGGAGAACTAAGACGACGACAACGACAAGGGCGACCAGCGTCACGATCCCGACC
>JALDXR010000417.1:0-4000 GCA_032154865.1 Nocardioidaceae bacterium | reverse complement strand
CGATCCCGATCCAGCTCTACGCGGCCACCGAGAACAAGAACGTCCAGCTGCGCCAAGTGCACGCCGCGGACGGCGGCCGGATCAAGTACAAGCGAACCTGCTCCATCGACGGCGAGGAAGTGCCGTACTCCGACATCGCCAAGGGCTACGAAGCCGGCGACGGCCAGATGGTCGTGCTCAACGACGAGGACATGGCCGAGCTCCCGCTGCCGAGCGTGCAGGGCATCGAGGTCCTGGAGTTCGTGCCGCTGGAGGCGATTGACCCGATCCAGTACGACCGGACGTACTACGTCGAGCCGCAGCAGCCGGCGGTCCGGCCGTACGTGCTGCTGCGTGACGCGCTGCAGAAGTCCGGTCAGGTCGCGATCGCCAAGGTGGCGCTGCGACAGCGCGAGAGCCTCGCTCTGCTTCGGGTCCGGGACGATGTCGTCGTGCTGACGACGCTGCTGTGGCCGGACGAGGTGCGCGTGCCCGAGTTCGGCTTCCTCGACGAGGAGCCACCCGAGTTGCGTTCGCAGGAGATGGAGATGGCCGGCGCGCTGATCGACTCGATGGCCGAGCCGGAGTTCGATCCCGACGCCTACTCCGACAGCTATCGGGAGGCGCTCGAGGCCGTGATCGAGGCCAAGCTGACCGGCCAGGAGATCGTCGCCGAGCCGGCTCCGTCCGAGGAGCAGGCCGACGTCATCGACCTCATGTCCGCCCTCGACGCCAGCATCAAGTCCCGCAAGGGCGACGGCGCCAAGAAGGCCGCGAGCGGCAAGAGCGACAAGGCCCCGGCGAAGAAGACCGCCAAGAAGAGCACGGCCAAGAAGAGCACGGCGAAGAAGACGGCCAAGAAGACCGCCGCGAAGAAGACGGCCAAGTCGACCGAGTCGAAGGCCCGCAAGCGCAAGAGCGCCTGACTCCGGCACCGGTTCGCCGTGCTCGTGGCGAGCCGTCGTCGCGGCTACAAACGTATGCAGTGGATGGTATGCTGCCATGGCAGCTCGGGGCACCAGGCAGCAGGAGGAGGCCGCGGTGAACGACGGCCGAGATGCCGGCTCGGCCGCCAAGCGGCCACCCGCCGGACGCACGCGGCGCCGCGGTGCGCCGGTCACGATGCAAGACATCGCGCAGGCGACCGGCCTGTCCCAGAGCACCGTCTCGCGCATCCTGAACCGCTCTCCCACGGTCGTGCCGATCGCCGAGTCGACCAGGGAGCGGGTGCTCGCGGCGGCGAAGGAGCTCGGCTACCGGCCCAATCCACTGGCCCGCGGGCTTCGGGGCGCGAGCACGATGCTGCTCGGCGTCATCGTCCGCGACATCACCGACGTCTTCTTCGCCGGCGCGATCGAGGCCGCGACCGTCGAGGCGAGCCGGCGCGGCTACAACCTGGTCCTGGGTCACGCCCACGCGCGCGCCGACGAGGCGATCGCCCTGTGGGGCGTCCTCGAGGCCCGGCACTGCGACGCGATCCTGCTGCTCGGCGACATGCGTGACCAGCCCCGGCTCATCGAGGATCTGGCCGGCGACTCACTGCCCGTCGTGGCGCTGTGGCAGGGATCGACCGACATGGACATCCCCTCGGTCACGGTCGACAACCGGGCCGGCATCCGAGCCGTGCTCGACCACCTCACCGGGCTCGGTCATCGCCGGATCGCCTTCGTCGGAGGACGCCTCCTCGGCGACATCAAGGAGCGCGAAGAGGCCTACCTCGACTACCTGACCGAGCTGGGCATGCCGCCGCACGAGGGGGACGTCCAGCACGGCCTCAACGAGCCCGCCGCCGGTGCCGCCGCACTCGACCTGCTGCTGGACCGGCCGGATCCGCCGACGGCGGTCGTCGCCTCAACCGACGTGCTCGCCCTCGGCCTGCTGCACGCGGCCCACGAGCGCGGCCTCCGGGTGCCGGAGCAACTCTCGATCACGGGGTTCGACGACATCGCACTGGCGGCCTACAGCGTGCCGGCTCTGACGACGGTTCGCATGCCGGTGCGCGAGATGGTGGAGAAGGCGGTCCAGATGGCCCTTGACGAAATCGGACGCAGCGACGAACTCGAGCCGAGTGCGGAACAGCCACCGCCGATGCTTCAACCGTCGCTCGTCGTACGGGACTCGACCGGCCGGGCTTCGGCATGAGCGAGCGTAGCGAGCGAACGATGAGCACAGGCGCCTTGCGCTCGTGCCTGCCCGCAGCGAAGCGAGGACGGGCATGAGCGCCTACTCGGTCGGCGTCGACTTCGGGACCGAGTCGGGCCGCGCGGTCCTGGTCGACGTGGCGTCCGGGGCCGAGCTCGCGACCGCGGTCTACGAATACGAGAACGGCGTCATCGACCACTACCTGCCGGCGCCGCACGACGACGTGCGACTGGAGCCGGACTGGGCGCTCCAGGATCCGGAGGACTACGTCCGCACCTTCCAGGTCACGATCCCGACCGTGCTGGCGCAGTCGGGAGTCGACGCGGCCGACGTCGTCGGAATCGGGATCGACTTCACCGCCTGCACGATGCTTCCCACCACTGCCGACGGCGCTCCCCTGTGCACGCTCGAGGAGTTTCGGCGGGAACCGCATGCCTGGGTGAAGCTGTGGAAGCACCACGCGGCGCAGCCGGAGGCGGACCGGATCAACGCCGTCGCCGCCGAGCGGGGCGAGCTCTGGCTGCCCCGCTACGGCGGCAAGATCTCCTCGGAGTGGTTCTACTCCAAGGCGCTGCAGATCCTCGACGAGGCGCCCAAGATCTACGCCGCCGCCGACCGGCTGATCGAGGCCGCCGACTGGGTGGTCTGGCAACTCACCGGCACCGAGACGCGCAACAACACGACCGCGGGCTACAAGGCGATCTGGTCCAAGCAGGACGGTTTCCCGGCCGACGCCTACTTCGCGGCCCTCGATCCGCGGTTCGAGCACGTGGTCGACGACAAGATGTCGCGCCAGATCAGCTCGGTCGGGCAGCGGGCCGGTGAGCTGTCGGCCCGCGCGTCCGAGTGGACCGGCCTCCCGCCGGGTACGCCGGTCGCGATCGCCAATGTCGATGCCCACGTCGCTGTTCCGGCCGCGACGGTCACCAAGCCCGGCACCTTGGTCGCGATCATGGGCACCAGCACCTGCCACATCGTGCTCGGCGACCACACGGCCACTGTCGAGGGGATGTGCGGCGTGGTCGAGGACGGCGTGATCCCCGGTCTCTTCGGCTTCGAGGCAGGCCAGTCCGGCGTCGGCGACATCTTCGGCTGGTTCTTCGACCATGCGGTGCCAGGCGGCATCCACAACCTCGCCGGACAGGGCCAGATCGGCGTACCCGACCTGTTGGAGCAGGAGGCCGCCAAGGTGCGCCCCGGCGAGTCGGGCCTGCTCGCGCTGGACTGGTGGAACGGCAACCGGTCGGTCCTGGTGGACGGCGACCTCACCGGCCTGCTCATCGGCGCGACCCTCGCCACCAAGCCGCCCGAGATCTACCGCACCCTGATCGAGGCCACCGCGTTCGGCACGCGGGCGATCATCGACGCCTTCGAGTCCAACGGCGTCGCGATCGACGAGATCGTGGCCTGCGGCGGTCTGCCCGAGCGCAACCAGCTGCTGATGCAGATCTACGCCGACATCACCGGCCGGGAGTTCAGGCTGGCCGCCTCGAGCCAGACACCGGCCCTGGGATCGGCGATGTTCGGAGCCGTGGCGGCCGGTGGGGCCGGCGGCGGGTACGACTCGATCGTCGAAGCCGCCGGGCGAATGGCTCGGCTACGGGAGGAGAGTCACCGGCCCGATCCACAGCACCGGGCCGTCTACGACGATCTTTACGCCTAGTACCAGGAACTGCACGACTACTTCGGACGCGCCGGCAACGACGTGATGAAGCGGCTCAAGAGCATCCGGGCCCGCGCTCGCGCCAGCTAGCCGCCGTACCCCGGCTCGGTTTGGCGCACGTGATGTTGGCCTAGGGCTCCCAGCAGCAACAACTCGCGCGCAAAAGCGTGGAAACCAGTCGGTCCAGACCGTTGACATTCGGGCGTCAGCGGAGCA
>JALDXR010000416.1:0-4009 GCA_032154865.1 Nocardioidaceae bacterium | reverse complement strand
GTCCTTGACCAGGACCGTCGACGGGTTGATCGCCCGGTGTGGCATGCCGGCCTCGTGGGCGTAGGCAAGCGCCTCGGCGACCTCGCCCACGATGGTGGCGGCCCGACGGCTGGGCAGCGGTCCTTCGCGCAGGATCACCGACAGCGGCAGCCCTCGCGACCACTCGCGTACGACGTAGGCGATGCCGTCCTCGTCCGGCACGGCGTCGAGTACGGGGAGGAATCGCGGGTCGGAGACGGCGGTCGAGCGCCGGGCGGCCTCGAGGAACGCGGCCCGCCGCGGATCGTCGGCCGCCACGGCCCGGATGCTCACCGAACGGTTGAGAATCTGGTCGAAAGCGCGCCAGGTCGTCGATCCGGCGGCCTCCCCGACGAGATCGTCGATTCGATAGCGTCCGGCCAGGATCGAGCCGGCTTGGATGGCTAGTCCCTCCACGTCGATGCGACGCCTCCGTGTGATGGTACGTGTGCGGACACCATGCTATGTGGTGCCCGGTGTCGTCCGCGCACCGTCACGCGCGTCGTCGGACCACTCTGAGCAGACTGCTGATCTCGCGCAGCCCGACCAGCCTCGCCGCGACCAGGTAGCCGAGGGCGCCGGCGGCACCGGCCACGGCCGCGACCACGGTCGCACTGCCCGCCGTGTCACCGCTGACGCCGAGCTGGTGCATCCCCCAGACCGAGCCGACCATGACGACCGCGCTGCATCCTACGGCGACGGCGAGCCGGAGGCTGAACCGGATCATGGTCGCGTCGAAGATGGGTCCCACGCGGCGGGACAGAGCCGTCGCCGAGGCGACGACGCCGACCAGGTAGGCGAGCCCGTACGCCAGGGCGAGCAGCGCGGCGATCCAGGACGGCGGCGCCGCAATCGTGAATGCGACCGCGGCGGCGATGTTGGTGGCGGCGAGGAGCAACTGCACGAGGAACGGCGTCCGGGTGTCCTCGTCGGCGTAGAAGCCGCGGAGCATGCAGTAGTGCACCGTGAAGAACACCAGGCCGGGTGCGAAGGCGGCGATCGTGCGTCCGATCACCTCGGTGTCACCGACCAGCGCGCCGTGCGAGAACAACATGGTCGCGACCGGCTGTCCCAGGCAGGCCAGCGCGACCGCGAGCGGCACGATCACGAGCAGCGCGAAGCGCAGCGTCGACGACAGCTCGGAGCGCATCTCCTCGCGCTCGCCGTCGGCCGCCAGCCGGGACAGCAGCGGCATCGTGGCCGTGACCAGCGAGACCGTGATGATGG
Organism: Nocardioidaceae bacterium; assembly: GCA_032154865.1. Lineage (GTDB taxonomy): Bacteria > Actinomycetota > Actinomycetes > Propionibacteriales > Nocardioidaceae > DATFRX01. The sequence goes on along the minus strand of JALDXR010000416.1, from coordinate 2,764 downwards.
CGTGCGGCACCTGGGTGATCAGGAAGGCGTTCTGATACACGGTGGCGCCGGCCGGATTGCCGTTGCCGCCTTCGGCCGCCTGCGTGGTGGCGCTGACCGCGAGCCGGCTGACGACGAAGTAGGCCACCTGATTGGCGAGGACGAACATCAGGGTCCACAGGCCCAGCCGCAGGGTGTGTCCGAGGCCGACCCCACGCAGGTCGAACCGCAGCCGGATCCGGAGTCCCGCCGCGTGGAGGTACGGCACGAGCACCAGCGCCTGGAGCACGATGCCGAGGGTGGAGCCGAGACCGAGCAGGACCTCCTGCCGGGTCGTGAAGCCGTTGGCGGCGTTGGACGTGCCGTACGCCGCCATGTAGATCCCGAGCATCGCGCACGCGATCACGTTGTTGACGATCGGCGCCCACATCATCGGCCCGAACCGCTCGCGGGCGTTCAGCATCTGGCCGAGCAGGACGTAGATGCCGTAGAAGAACACCTGTGGCATGCACCAGCGCATCAGGTCGTAGGCGGACTCCCGCTGCGCCGCGAGCTCGGGGCCGAACAGCGCGGTGGGGAACGCGAGCCGAGCGACCAACGGTACGGCGATCAGCAGCACCGCGGTCGCGCCGGCGAGCACGACGACGCCGAGCGTGAGGACCCGATGGGCGTACGCCTCGCCGCCGTCCGGGTCGTTCTTCATCGTGCGTACGAGCTGCGGCACCAGGACCACGTTGAAGACGCCGCCCGCGACCAGGATGTAGAGCGAGTTCGGGATCGTGTTGGCCTGGGTGAAGAGGTCGGCGTTGAGCGACTTGCCGATCGCCGCGACGATCAGCACGCTCCGCAGGAAGCCGGTCAGCCGGGAGACGATGGTGCCGGCGGCCATCCAGGCACTGGCCGAAAGCATCCCGGATCGGGTGCCCTCGGCACGATGCCGCCCCATGCGCCGCCCTCCCTCGCTGTCGCTCGTCGGCCCCATGAGCCTATGGGCAGTGCCGTCTAACTCGCTCGCTTCGCTCGGTCAGCGCGTCTCGCTCGCGGTCGGCTCAGCCTCGTCGGCCGAGGCGGTCCGAGAGCGTTTGATCCGGCGCCCGACCGCCAGCAGGACGATCGCGCCGGCGGCGCCGAAGGCGATCCAGATCACGGTGCCGACCACGCTGCTGCGCATGCTGAAGGTCACCGGTTCGCCGAAGGGCCGACCATTCGGCGTCGTCAGCCGAGCGGTGACCTCGGTGACGCCCACGTCCTCGGCCTCCACTTGGACGTTGACCGTGGTGCTTTGCTGCGGTTCGACGTCGATCGGCTGGTCCATCCGGATGTCGAGCCCGTCCCTGGCCGTGAGCTTGACGCCGACTCTGACCGGCCAGGTCAGGTCGTTGGTGATGGTCAGCGGGAAGCGGCCACTGCTGCTGGACAGGGTGACGAACTCGGGAGCCGCGATGGTGACGCTGCCGATCTGGCGATCCAGGCCGGCGATGGTCCGGTCCGCGATGTTCTGAGCGGTGTCGGGATCGGCTCGCCATTGGTCGGACACGGTGAGCGAGGCGGACTGGTCGTAGAAGTTCAGGATGTGGGGATCGTCGCGGGTGATCGCCCACATGATGACCCCGCGACCACGGATCTGGTCGGCTGCTCGAGCCAGGGACTCTGGCAGCGGGGGATCAGCCTGTCGTTCGCTCAGGTGGACGGCACGCAGCCGCTTGGCGCCTCGCCGCGGTCCCTCGACCCACTCGGTGAGGAGGTTGGTCGGCCGGACCCATGGGGCGTCGTAGGCGGCGAAGAAGTTGGATTGAGCGGGGCTGGTGCCGGGATCCCAGTCGTCTTTCACCAGGACGGCGATGCTCGGTGCGGTGCTCTGAGGCTGCTCCATGGCGTGGAGCGAGACGACCGCCGTCTCGGCGAGCAGCCGTTGCCGGACCTGCAGCGCGGTGTCGGTCGGGCCGGGCGCCGGTGCCCCCTGGAGAAGGTCCTCGTGGGTGACGACGACCTGAGCGCGACTGTCGCCGGAGCGTACGGTGCCGACCGGACCGTCGGAGGCCTCCCAGCGACGTACCTGGTCGCTTGTGACGAAGGTCGTCGTCTGCTTGGGGAGGTCGGCGAGGGCGTCGACGTCGAGGTTGCCAGTGGGTACGTACGCGCGGTCCGCCGCGAGGCCGAGGTCTTGCACGGTCGTGGCCGTGGCCCGCCTGATGGTGTTCAGCATCCGAGTGCTGTCGTAGTCACCGCCGAGCATGGTCATGTCGGGACCGCCGTAGCCCTCGGCCCACAGCGAATGCTCCTTGGCGAGCGCGGTGAACTCGGTGAGAAAGTCGTTGGCGGCGCGTTGTTCAGGGGTCGGCGGCACCGGCGAACCGGAGCCGGTTCCGTCGTCTGCCGTCGGTGATTCCCCGGGCGGGGTCGAGTCCCCCGGTCGTTGCGTGTTGCCGGTTTTGATGCGCTGCAACGCGTCCAGCAGCGCCGGATCGGCCAGCACCGAGATCGGGGTGTTGCCCGACGTTTGGGCGATGTCGAGCATTGTCCACAGGCGACCGCCGGGAGAGATGTCGTCGATCAGATCCGCCCGGTTCACGTACTCGCCGTCAGGACGCCGGATGATGTCCGAGCGGAACGGCCAGATGGTCGCGACGCCGACCGAGGGCGCATCGTTGGGCATCAAGGGAATGAAGCTCCGGGCCCGGCCGGCGGTCTCTCGGCCGCCGAACGGGTCGTCGCCCCGCGCCTGGACGGTCAGGGTGTAGACGCCGTGCTGGCTGGGCGGGATGCGGAGACGTTGGAACGGGAT
>JALDXR010000035.1:0-13785 GCA_032154865.1 Nocardioidaceae bacterium | reverse complement strand
CCGCAGAACCGCCGCGCGCTGGTCGCCTTCGGCGGTGAGGATGCGAGCCCTCCGAGCGCCTTCGGCGGTGAGGATCGCAGCTCGCTTCTCGCGGTCGGCCCGCATCTGCTTCTCCATCGAGTCCTTGACCGAGGGCGGCGGGTCGATCGACTTCAGCTCGATCCGGGTGACCCGGATGCCCCACTTGCCGGAGGCCTCGTCCAAGACGCCACGCAGTGTCGAGTTGATGTGCTCGCGTGAGGTCAGCGTCCTCTCCAGATCGATGCTGCCGATGACGTTGCGCAGCGTCGTGACGGTGAGCTGCTCGATGGCCTGGATGTAGTCGGCGATCTCGTACGCCGCATCGCGTGGGTTGGTGACCTGGAAGTAGAGCACGGTGTCGATGTGGACGACCAGGTTGTCCTCGGTGATGACCGCGCGGGGCTCGAAGGACACGACCTGCTCGCGAAGGTCGATCTGCTTGCGCACCCGGTCGATGAACGGGATGACGATGTTGAGACCTGGTTCGAGAGTGCGCTGGTAACGGCCCAGTCGTTCGACGTTGGCCGCGCGGGCTTGCGGGATGATCCGCACCGTGCGGATGACGAGGACGACTGCCAGCAACGCCAGCACGATGCCGACGATCAGTGCAGCCATGGTTCCTCCTGTGGATGTACGAGAGCAGTGGCGCCCTCGATGGCGAGGACGTCGACTGTGGCGCCCTTCTCGATGGTGACGTCGGGGTTGTAAGGCCGGGCGGTCCACTCCTCGCCGCCGATCCGGATCCGGCCGGACTGCTTGGTCACCTCGGTGAGTGCGGTGGCCTCGCGTCCGACGAGCGCAGCGGTGCCGGATCGCATCAATGGCGGGTGGTTGATGTGCCGGCGGGCGATCGGACGTACGACGCCGATCATCAGCCCGGTGGTGATCGCGAACACGACGAACTGCAGCCCGACACCGACGCCGGCCGCGGCGGCTCCGGCGGTCACCAGAGCCGCGCCGGCTATCAGCGCGAGATCGAGTGTCGCCGCGAGGAGTTCGGCGGCGCCGAAGCCCAAGGCGATGATCAGCCATACGATCCACGGCTGCATCTAGCTCACCTGCAGACTTGAGTTTGAGTCTGATTCGAAGGTAGCGCGCGGCGCGACTCCCGGCGACTGTTTTGGCCACGACGATGCCGACCTGAGATCGGCCGGGCTACGCAGTATGCAGGCCGACCGGGTCAGTGTCGGCGGCGTACGGTGAGCGGCGCCCCGTCGGCGGGGATCGAGGTGATGTTGCGCGTACGCGGCGTCGGCGACCCGGTCGACTCCAGATCCCAGCGGGTCAGTACCTCGCGCAGCACGGCCACGCCCTCCATCAGGGAGAACCCGGCGCCGATGCATCGCCGCACCCCGCCACCGAACGGGATCCAGGCGTTGGCCGGCACCTGACCGTCGAGAAACCGCTCGGGCCGGAAGCGGTCCGGCTCCGGGAAGGAGTCCGGGTTGTCGTGGGACAGGATGATCGACGGCGTCACGATGGTGCCGATCGGCAGGTCCCGGCCCGCGATCCGCTGTGGTTGCTTCAAGACCCGGTTGACCATCGGGATCACCGGGTGCAGCCGCATGGCCTCCTTCAGCAGCGCTTCGAGGTAACCGTCGTCGCTCTCGTCGGCCGCCTGATGGGCCCGGCGCCGGATGTCTGCGTCGCGTCCGAGTTCGAACAGCGTCCACGACAACGCGCTGGCCGTCGTCTCGTGACCGGCGAGCAGCAGGGTGACCAACTGGTCGCGCAGTTCGTGGTCGGTCAGCGGTGGGGTGTCGCCGGCCTCGTCGACGCCGACCTGGAGCAGCCGGGACAGCACGTCGTCGCGGCCTTCGAGATCGCTGACCTCGCGTCGCTCGGCGATCTCGTCGTAGAGCAGGGCATCGAGCGCCACCATGTTGTCGGTGAAGGACCGCCATGGCCGGATCCGCTGCAGTTGGGGATAGACCCAGCCGAGCAGCATCCAGGGCCGGATGTCGACCGTGCCGGTGACGCGGGGCCGCAGCCGGGCCAGCCGCTTCTCGTCGGTCACGCCGAACACGACCTGGAGGATGACCTCGAGCGTGACCGCGTTCATGCGTCGCAGTGCGCTGATCGAACCGGCGTCGGTCCATGACCCCGCTTCGCGGCGGGCGATCTCACTCACCAGACTGTGGTAGCGCCGCAGCGCCGCGCCGTTGAACGCCGGCATCAGGAGCTTGCGGGCCCGCTGATGCTGGTCGCCGTCGGTGAGCAGCAGCGAATGCTCCCCCATGACCGGCCCGAGGATGCCGTTGCCCTCACCGGCGTGGAACTCATGCGGATCGCCGGCGAAGACCTCCTTGATGTGCTCGGGCCGTCGCAGCATGACGAGGGTACGACCGGCCGGCGCCATCCGGACTGTGAAGACGTCGCCGTAGCGACGGTGCAGCCACGGGATGAACCGATGCCGGTAGCGGAAGATCAGGAACGTCTGGATCGGGAACGGCAGCCGCGAGCCGGGTGGCACCAGGTCGCGTGGGATCGGGGGTGCCGCCTCGCGGGACAGCGGCCGCATCTTGGCCAGGCGCTCCTCGACCCGGCGTTGCGCGTCGGCGACCGTCATGCCGTCGCCGGCTCTCGCTCGCGCGGCGGCGTGTCATCGGGCGCCTCGGCACCGCGAGCGGCGTTACCCCACACGTAGGCGTCGGTGTCCACCCGCAGGGTCTCCCACCAGTACGAGAACGTGAAACCCGGCCAGATCGTGCGGTTCACCCCCTTGGAGTCCAGATACCAACTCGTGCAGCCGCCCGTGGTCCAGATGCCGTTGCGCAGCTTGTCCTGGATGCGCCGCTGGAACGTGTCCTGGGCCGGCTTCGAGACGTCGACGGTACGGACGGCGCGCCGGTCCATCTCGTCGAGCAGCCGTACGACGTACTTGGCCTGCTGCTCGATCATGAAGACGACCGAGTTGTGGCCGAGGCCGGTGTTCGGTCCGAGGAGGAAGAACAGGTTCGGGAAGCCGGCGACGTTGATGCCGAGGTAGGTCTCCACGCCGTGCTCGTCGAACTCCTTGGCGAGGTCCTTCCCGCCGACCCCGGTGAGGTTCAGGTACTGGAAGCTGTCGACGACGTGGAATCCGGTGCCGTAGACGACGGCGTCGACCTCGTGCTCGACTCCGTCGGCGTCGACGACACCCTTGTCGGTCAGGCGCTCGACGCCGCCGGTGACCAGATGGACGTTGTCCCGTTCGTACACCGGGAAGTAGTCGCTGGCCAGCAGCACCCGTTTGCACCCCATGCGGTAGTCCGGCGTCAGCTTCCTGCGCAGGTGGGGATCGGCGACCTTGCGGACCATGTACTTCTGGACGAACCGCTCGCCGATCCTCTGCACCTTGGGATGGCCGTTGAACCCGATCGCCCGGGACTCGAGGAATAGGTACCACGCATAGCGATAGGCGCGTTGGACGGCTGGCAGCCGCTCGAACACGTCGCGCATCTTCGGCGAGATCGGATGGTCCGGCCGTGGCATCACCCAAGGCGCCGTTCGCTGGAAGACCCGAAGCTCGCCGACCTCGGGGGCGATCTGCGGGATCACCTGGATGGCGCTGGCGCCGGTGCCGATCACCGCCACCCGCTTGCCGGTGAGGTCGACGCTGTGGTCCCACTGTGCGGTGTGGAACGCCGGGCCTTTGAAGTCCTCGCGTCCGGGGAGATCGGGGATCCGAGGGATGTGCAGCGCCCCGATGCCCGAGACGAGGACGCGCGCGGTGAACGTGTCTCCGCTCGTCGCCGTCGCGTGCCAGACCCCTTCGTCGGCGTCCCAGCGGGCCGAGCTGAGCTCGACGCCGAAGCGGATGCGATCGCGCAGGGCGTACTTGTCGGTGACGTCCTCGAGGTAGTCCCAGATCTCTTGCCCGTTGGAGTAGGCGCGGGTCCAGCGGGGGTTCTGCTCGTAGGAGAAGGAGTACATGAGCGACGGGATGTCGCAGGCGATGCCGGGGTAGGTGTTGTCCCGCCAGGTGCCGCCGATGGCGTCGGCCTTCTCGACGATGACGAAGTCGTTGCGCCCGCTGCGCTGCAGCTGGATCGCCATGCCGAGGCCGGAGAACCCGGTTCCGACGATGAGCACGTCGGTGGTCGTGTGTGCCGTCATGAGGCTGGATCTCCTTCGTCCCGGTGGGTGCGGGGCGGGGCCGGGTGACCACTTTGGGTGGCTCTCGATTTCAGATACTAACGGTATCTAGAATCATCAGGGAAGATGTAGTCCGTCGACATGACGCGGATCGGGTCGCGTCCCGAACCGGTGTGAAGGGGAGCGATGGTCAGCCAGACCTTGACCCGCGCCGAGCGGCAGGCCCGCACCCGCGAGGCTCTGATCGCCACGGCGAAGGGCCTCTTCCTCGACGTCGGGTACGCCGCGACGTCACTCGATCGGGTCGCCGAGGCGGCCGGCTTCTCGAAGGGCGCGGTCTACTCGAACTTCCGGCACAAGGACGAGTTGTGCCTCGCCGTGCTCGACGACATCCACGCCCGGCAGTTGGCCCAGGTCGTCGCGGCGTTCGAGGTCGACGGCAGTCTCGACGAGCGGCTGGCCGCCTTCGAGGCCTGGGCCGAGGGCAACCTCGGTGAGCCCCGCTGGACCGCCCTCGAGGTGGAGTTCGCGACCCGGGCCCGGCATTCCGAGTTCGTCGCCTCAGAGCTGCGCGTCCGCAACCAGGCGATCCGGGAGGCCATCGCCCATCTGGTCTCGGACTCCGCCGATCGATTCGGGCTCCGGCCCGCGATGAGCGCCGACGACGTCGCGACAGCGCTGCTCAGCCTCGGCATCGGCCTCGGCGTCGCCCGGTCCAACAACCCGAGCCTGTCGGTCCACGTCATGTCGCGCACCATCCGGCTCATGCTCTGCGGCCACTGACGCCGTGGCCCGACAGCCCGGGGGTCGATAGGGTCCTGCCATGCACCCTCGGGCGGGACAACCAGCGGCACCTGACGATCTCGTCGACGTGCAGCGGTTGATCGATGCGTACGTCGACTACAAGCCCGATCTCGACGATCCCGGTCAACGGGTCGTCTTCGGGACCTCCGGCCATCGCGGCAGCAGCCTCACCGGGTCGTTCAACGAAGCCCACATCGCTGCGATCAGTCAGGCGATCTGCGAATACCGGGCAACCCAGGACATTAGCGGCCCGCTGCTCGTCGGCCGCGACACTCATGCGCTGTCCGAGCCGGCCTGGCAGACCGTCCTCGAGGTACTCGTCGCCAATGATGTCGCCGCCTTCGTCGACGAGCGCGACGGCTACACGCCGACCCCGGCGGTGTCCCACGGGATCCTCAGGCTGAATCGGCAACGGGTCACCGGCGGCTGCGACGGCATCGTCGTGACGCCGTCGCACAACCCGCCGTCGGACGGCGGCATCAAGTACAACCCGCCGAACGGCGGACCGGCCGACACCACCGCGACGAGCTGGATCGCCGACCGGGCCAACGCCCTGCTGGCCGATGACCTCGACGGCGTGCAGCGGATGTCGTTCGACAGCGCGTACGAGCAGGTCGGGCGCTACGACTTCCTCGGCAACTACGTCAGCGAACTGTCGACCGTGATCGACATCGACGCGATTCGCGGCGCCGGGCTGCGGATCGGGGCCGACCCGATGGGCGGCGCCAGCATCGAGTACTGGGCGGCCATCGCGAACACCTACGGTCTCGATCTCGACGTCGTCAACCCCGAGGTCGACCCGCAATGGGCGTTCATGACCCTCGACCACGACGGCAAGATCCGGATGGACTGCTCGTCGCCGTATGCGATGGCCTCCCTCGTCGACCAACGCGATTCCTACGACATCGCCACCGGCAACGACCCGGACGCCGATCGGCACGGGATCGTCACGCCCGACGGCGGCCTGATGAACCCCAACGACTTCCTCGCGGTCGCCATCGACTACCTGATCCGGCATCGCGATTGGCGAGCGTCGATCGCGATCGGCAAGACCCTGGTGTCGTCGAGCATGATCGACCGGGTGACCCGCAGCCTCGGCCGCCGGCTGTTGGAGGTGCCGGTCGGCTTCAAGTGGTTCGTACGCGGCCTGCTCGACGGGTCCGTCGGGTTCGGCGGCGAGGAGAGTGCCGGTGCGTCGTTCCTGCGGCGCGACGGCGGATGCTGGACCACCGACAAGGACGGAATCATCCTCGCCCTGCTGGCCTCGGAGATCCGTGCGGTCACCGGGCGCAGTCCGAGCGAGCTCTACGCCGACCTGATCGCGATCCACGGCCAGCCGGCGTATGCCCGGGTGGACGCGCCCGCCGACCGTGAGCAGAAGGCCCGGCTGGCTGATCTGAGCCCCCATGCCGTGCACGCCACCGAGCTCGCCGGCGATCCGATCACCGCCAAGCTCACCACCGCACCCGGCAACGCCGCGCCGATCGGCGGACTCAAGGTCGCCACCGAACACGCCTGGTTCGCGGCCCGGCCGTCCGGGACCGAGGACATCTACAAGATCTACGCCGAGTCCTTCCGTAGCCAGGACCACCTCGCGCTGGTCCTGGCTGAGGCCCAGGACGTCGTTGCGGCCGCCCTCGGGTGAACGTCTCGCAACGAAGGGTCACCGATTCGCCACGTTCCGTCACTGAGCGCCAATCGCCCAAACCGCTCACCGCTGGGGGTTGTGAGGGAGCCGCATGTCTACTAGCGTCCCTCGGCGTGGTGGCCATGGCGCGGGTGGTTCATCACATGGGCAGCTTCGACTCGCTGTGTGATTGATCTTTCGATGAAGTGCGCCCTCGGGGGCTGCCGAGCATGACGCTCGGTGGGCCGGGAGACCCGCGCCCGTCTCGGGACGGACCGACGTTGTCTACGTACTGACGATGGGACGGTTGTGCGCGAACAGCGACCCACGCTGCGAAACCCCCGTTGGCGCCTTGGTTTGGCAGCTGGATCTGCCACCTTGATGGGCATCGCCCTGCTGCCGGGCGCCAGTGCCAGCGACCCCGACGATCCGATTCCGAGCAAGGAACGGGTGCAGGACGCTCGGGAGCGGGTCCGTTCGACCGAGGACCGGGTCGACGCCATCAGGGATCGGCTGGCGGCGGCCGACGAGCGCCTGCAATCGATGTCCCTGGAGGCCGGCAAGGCGGTCGAGGCGTACAACGGCGCCCGTTACCAGCTTCGCGAGGCCAAGGCGGCCGCACGTCGGGCCCAGCGAGCGGCGGACAAGGCGGCAGCTCTGCTCCACCGACGTGAGCGGCAGCTCGCCTCGGCGATCGTCGCCGACTTCGAGGGCGGCGGCGCCCTGACGAATCTCGGCATCCTGCTCGAGAACCCGGATCCCAACGCGCTCCTCGAGAAGCTGAATGCCTACCAGGTCGTGACCGGTGTGCTCCAGTCCGATCGGGAGCGCTACGAAGTGGCGAAGGCCGACGCGGACGTCAAGGAGAAGCGCAAGGACAAGGCGCTGGACGCGCAGGAGGAGGCGACCGACCGGGCCGCGGAGGCGAAGGACCAGGCCGAGGCCGCCGTCGATCGGGCGCAGTCGGCGGTGTCGAGCATCGCCGATGAGAAGGACACGCTGATCCGCCAACTGGCGCGGGTCCAGAACATCTCGGTCGACCTCGCGCGACAGCGCCAGGAGGCCCTGGCCGAGCAGGCCGCGGCGGAGGCCAGGCGCGAGGCGCGACGTGAGGCCAGGCGCGAGGCTCGCCGCGAAGCTCGCCGCGAGGCCCGGCAGGCGGAGCGACAGTCGGAGCCGAACCGGCCGTCGCGTGGCAACGACCACAAGCCCAGGAACAACGATCCGGCGCCGTCCAGCGACGTCGATACGGCCATCGAGTACGCGAAGGATCAGCTCGGCGAGCCGTACGTCTACGGCGCCTCCGGTCCGGACTCGTGGGACTGCTCGGGTCTGACCATGCAGGCCTGGGCGGCGGCCGGCGAGTCGCTGTCGCACTGGAGCGTCCAGCAGTACTACGACGCGACGCCGATCTCGTTCGACGATCTCCAGCGCGGCGACCTGTTGTTCTGGGGCGACACCGACGACCCGTCGACGATCTACCACGTCGCGATGTACCTCGGCCACGGCAAGATGATCCACGCGCCGAGTCCGGGCAATTCGGTCGAGATCGTCTCGATGTACTACTGGATCCTGCCCAACCTCTACGCCCGGGTCTGAGATCCGTCGTACCCGCTGACACAGAGCACCGAAGCATCGCTGCATCTAAATCACACTGATGTAGTTCGCAAGTCGACACGCCGTGTGGCTGATGTTTTTTCTGTGAAAGGTGTTCCTTCTGGGGCACATGAGCATTACGGTCGCCCATACAGGCGGTATCCGCGCCCGACTCGGGCCGGGACCGGAAGGTGTACGAGCCGATGAGGAAGCGGTTCGTACCCGACGGATGGGATGGCTGTGGGCGGACAGCGATCGTCGGGGAGAAGCCGTCGGTGGCGCCTTGGCGCGGCATCGGTGGGGGCCGCCGCGCTGTGTCTGGCCACGCTGCCGGGCGCCGGCGCGGTCGACGATGACGATGATCCCTATCCGAGCCGGGAGCGGGTACGCCACGCCCAGGAGCGGGTGGCGTCGACGGCCGACCGGGTCGACGCGATCGAGGCGGCGCTCGTCGCAGCCGACCGGCGACTCGAGATGGTGTCGATCGAGGCCGGCAAGGCTGTGGAGGCCTACAACGGCGCTCGGTACACGTTGCGCCACGCCCGGAAGGCGGCCCGCCGGGCCGAACGTACGGCCGAGCGGGCTGCGGCCGACGTACGCCGACTCCAGGATCGACTAGCGTCGTCGGTCGTCTCCGGCTTCGAGAACGGCGGATCGCTCACCAGCCTCGGCATCCTGGTCAACAATCCCGATCCGGACGCACTCCTCGAGCATCTGGACGCCTATGCCGGTGTGAGCGGCGCTCTGCAGTCCGACCTCGACGCCTATGAGTCCGCCAAGGTCATCGCCGACCTCCTCCATGAGCGCGCCGAGACCGCGCTGGCTGAACAGGAAGCGGCGACCGAGGCCGCTCAGGAGGCCAAGGAGGCGGCCGAGGCGGCCGTCGCCGAGGCGGATGCCGCAGTGACGTCGATCGCTGCCGAGAAGGACCGGCTCGTCCACCAGCTCGCCCGGCTGCAGAACATCTCGGTCGCGCTGGCCCGCGAGCGGCAGCAGGCGCTGGCGCAGCAGGCTGCCGAAGAGGCGGCGAAGGAGGCGGCTGCCGAGGCCGCGGCGCAGGCCGAGCAGGAGCAGCAGGAGCAGCAGACCGAGACGGACCCCTCGGCCGAGGAGACCGACCCGCCGGCCGAGCAGCCCGACCCGACCGACGAGACCGAGCCTCCGACCGACGAGACCGATCCGCCGACCCAGGAGACCGACCCGCCGGCCGAGAACTCCGACCCGCCGGTCGAGAACTCCGATCCTCCGGTCGAGGACACCGACCCACCGACCTCGAACGGCAACGGCGGAGGCAACGACGCGACGCACCACGCGGTCACCGCCCCGCCGCAGCACGTCCGCCCGCCGCGGCCGCATCGGGCCCGGACGGCGATCAGGTTCGCGAAGGCACAGCTGGGCGAGCCCTACGTCTACGGCGCGGCCGGACCGAACTCGTGGGACTGCTCCGGTCTCACGATGAAGTCCTGGCGCCGGGCGGGCCGGTCGCTGTCGCACTGGAGCGTGGCGCAGTACTACGAGACCACACCGATCTCGTTCTCCCAGCTACGCCGCGGTGACCTGCTGTTCTGGGGGGACAGCAGCGACCCGGACTCGATCTACCACGTCGCGATGTATCTCGGCAACGGCCGGATGATCCAGGCGCCGCGGCCGGGCCGTAGCGTCGAGATCGTCTCGATCTACTACTGGATCCTGCCGAACTTCTACACCCGCGTCTGACCCGTCATCGCCCTGGGCATCAGTGCTTCTCGCGGTGTCGCCGGCGGCTGTTCTCGATCTCCTCCTCGGCCTCGCTGCGCCCGACCCAGGTGGCGCCCTCGACCGACTTGCCCGGCTCCAGGTCCTTGTAGACCTCGAAGAAGTGCTGGATCTCCAACCGATCGAACTCCGGGAGGTGATGGATGTCGCGCAGGTGCTCCTGACGCGGATCGGTCGCGGGTACGCAGAGCACCTTGTCGTCGCCGCCGGCCTCGTCCTTCATCCGGAACATGCCGATGGCCCGGCAGGTGATCAGGCAGCCGGGGAAGGTCGGCTCCTCGAGCAGCACCAGCGCGTCGAGCGGATCGCCGTCTTGGCCGAGGGTGTTTTCGATGAATCCGTAGTCGGCCGGATACTGGGTGGCGGTGAACAAGGTACGGTCCAGCCGAAGCCGGCCGGTCTCGTGGTCGAGCTCGTACTTGTTGCGGTTGCCCTTGGGGATCTCCACGAACACGTCGAACTGCACGCCGGTCGCCTCCGATCACCACGTCGTCGACACGCGACACTAGTCTCTCGCACCGAATCCGTTGGAAAGGACAGCAGGCCACCGTGAGCAAGGGTCGGATCATCCTCGCCGTCGCACTGGCGCTGGTCGTGCTCGCGACCGCGGGCGGACTGGCCTGGTGGGCCGGGCTGCTCGACGGCGACGACGAACCGGTGGAGTCGGCCCTCGACGTGCCACCGCCAGCCGGCCTCGAGCTCCCGACCGCTCGGCCGCCAGCGCCAGTGCTGGCTTCTCCGCACGGTCCCCGGGTCTCGAACGCCGCGTTCCGCAAACAGCTCATACCGCTGCTCAACGACGCCGATCTCGGGCGTCATGTCGGTTTCGCGGCGTACGACCTGACCCACGATCGGCCGCTGTGGACCTTCGGCGGCGGCGCGCCGTACATCCCGGCGTCGACACTCAAGCTGTTCACCAGTACGGCGGCGCTGGAGGCGGTCGGCGGTGCCCACGTGTTCACGACCTCGACGGTGCTCCGACCGGCGCGTGGCGGCCAGCCGTCTCGCGTCGTGCTCGTGGGCGGTGGCGACCCGCTCCTGTCGAGCCTGACTCCGCACGCGGCCGCGAAGGTCTATCCGCAACCGGCGACCCTGGACGAGCTCGCCGACGAGACGGCCGCCGCGCTGAAGGACAAGGCCGTACACCGGGTGTCGCTCGAATACGACGTCAGTCGCTACACCGGACCGGCGGACAACCCGACGTGGGAGCCCGGCTACGTGCCCGACGAGGTTCCGCCGATCAGCCCGCTGTGGGTGGACGAGGGCGTCGACCCTGGCACGTACGTCGCGTCCCTCGATCCGGCGGGCTCCGCGACCGAGGCGTTCGGAGCCGAGCTGGCCGAGCGGGGCATCAAGGTCGTCGGCCAGCCGGTCGAGGCGCGCCGCGCGAACGGCCAGCCGCTGGGCGCCGTGGACAGCCCGCCGCTGCGCGACATCGTCGGCTACATCCTCGACGTGAGTGACAACGCCGGAGCCGAGATCCTGCTGCGCGAGGTCGCCGTCGCCTCCGGGCGGCCGGGGTCGTTCAAGGGCGGCGTCGAGAGCGTACGGACGGTGCTGACCGGCCTCGGTGTGCCGATGGGTGGCGTTGACACCTACGACGGGAGTGGTCTGTCCCGCGACAACCGGGTCACCCTCGACGCCATGCTCGGCGTGCTCCGGGTGGCCAGCGACGAGCGCAATCCGCAACTGCGCGACGCCGTGACGCGCCTGCCGATCGCCGGGTACTCCGGGTCGCTGGCCTATCGGTTCCTCGACGAGCAGTCCGATGCCGGGCTCGGGGTGGTCCGGGCCAAGACCGGCACGCTGTCGCACGTCCACGGCCTGGCCGGGACGGTGGTCGATCGGGACGGCGTCGCCGTGGCATTCGTCGCGCTGGTCGACCGGGTGCCGCTCCCGGACACCCTCGACGCCCGCCAGATCCTCGACGACATCGCCGCCGCGGTCGCGTCCTGCGGATGTCGCCGCTGACCCCTCCGCTGACGGGAGAGTCACTTGCGTACGGTTGTCGCCATGAGCGAAGCGGCGATGATCGACTGGGACTTCGCCGTATTGACCGCGCGCCGGCTGATCCGGCCCGGTCCGTTCCTGTCGCCCGACGAGACTCAAGCGGTCGTCGACACCCTGCGTACGAGCGCCTCGACGGCCGAGGATCACGTCCGGGAGCACACCCTCCTCGACGCGACCGGGCCGACGTCACCGGTGCTGATCGTCGACCGGCCGGGCTGGGTGGAGGCCAACGCCGACGGCTTCTCCCGCGTCGTCCAGCCGCTGGTCGACAAGGTCGAGTCGCAGCGCCGTTCGCTGGCCGGGATGGCAGGCAGCGTGGGGGCCCGCGTCACCGGCGCCGAGGCAGGTGCCTTGCTGGCGTTCCTGTCGCACAAGGTGCTCGGGCAATTCGACCCGTTCGGCGGCCCGGCCGATGTCGGCGATCGGCCCGGCCGGCTGTTGCTGGTCGCCCCCAACATCGTCGCCGCCGAGCAGGAGATGGAGGTTCCCCCGGAGGATTTCCGGTTGTGGGTGTGCCTCCACGAGGAGACCCACCGGGTGCAGTTCACCGCCGTGCCCTGGCTGCGTGGACACCTGCTCAGTGAGATCGGCGCCTTCGTCGAAGCCACCGACGTCGACCCGGAGCACTTGCGGGGCATGCTGGTCGACGGTTTTCGACGGCTGACCGAGGTCGTCCGCGGAAGCACCGGGGCCTCCCTGCTCGACCTGTTCACGAGCCCGCAACAGCGCGAGATCATCGATCGGGTGACGGCGGTGATGTCGCTGCTGGAGGGCCACGCCGACGTCGTGATGGACGGCGTCGGACCGTCGGTGGTGCCGTCGGTGGCGACGATCCGTACCCGCTTCGACAAGCGTCGCAAGGGCCGCTCACCGGGCGACCGCGTGTTGCGCCGGCTGCTCGGACTCGACGCGAAGATGCGGCAGTACTCCGATGGCGCCGCCTTCGTCAACGCGGTCGTGGACCGGGTCGGCATGGGCGGGTTCAACGCCGTGTGGACGGCTCCCGAGCAGTTGCCCACCGCCAAGGAGATCGGCGATCCCGAGGCGTGGCTGCGCCGCGTACACGGGTGAGGACATGGCCGCCGACGGACCGCGGCCCCGGCTCGAACCGGTCGTCGCCGACGCCCGGCGAGCGGTACGCGAGGCGATCGACGACCTCGATCCGGGTGCGGTGGTCCTGGTCGGGCTGTCCGGCGGCGCCGACTCTCTCGCCCTGCTGGCGGCCGCGTGTTTCGAAGCGCCGCGGGCCGGACTGCGCTGCGGCGCCGTCGTCGTGGACCACGCCCTGCAGGCGGACTCGGCGGACGTCGCGGCGACAGCGGCCCGGCAGGCGCGCGAGCTCGGTGCCGATCCGGTCGAGGTACGCCGGGTCGAGGTGACCGGCGACGGCGGACCCGAGGCGGCGGCGCGGGTGGCCCGTCGATCGGCCCTGCTGGCGGCTGCACTGGAGCACGCGGCAACCGCGGTACTCCTCGGACACACGCTCGACGACCAGGCGGAGTCCGTCCTGTTGGGCCTGGCCCGCGGCTCCGGACCCCGGTCCCTGGCCGGCATCGCTCCACGTGACGGCCTGTGGCGGCGGCCGTACCTCCGCCTGCGGCGGTCGGAGACCGAGGCGGTGTGTCAGGCGCTCGGACTCGGGTGGTGGGAGGACCCGCACAACCGGGACGACGCCCTGACCCGGGTACGGGTGCGGACCCGGGTGCTCCCGGCGTTGGAGGCCGATCTCGGTCCCGGCGTCGTCGAGGCGCTGGCCCGGACGGCCGACCTGGCCCGCGCCGACGCCGACCTCCTCGACACCCAGGCCGCTGACCTCGCGACGTCGGTCACCGACCCGGACGGCTCCCTCGATGCGACCGCCCTCGCGACGGCGCCGCCCGCGCTGCGTACCCGAG
>JALDXR010000415.1:0-4028 GCA_032154865.1 Nocardioidaceae bacterium | reverse complement strand
GGAGTGCAAGGAGATCTGGTCACACATGCGGCCTGGCGGCGACGACGACGGCGACGGCGACAGCGACTAGACCGTCGTCGGACACGTGAGATCCGTCCCACGGGGGACTCGACAACGTCCCTACGGGGGACGAGAAGGGCACGCCACGCAATGAGTGCAGGAAAGGTCCGGCGCCTGGCTGTCGCCGGAGTCAGCGCGATCGCGCTGGGCGCCGGGATGGCCGGCCTACCGGGATCGGCGCAGGCGATGCCGATCGGACCGACGCGCGACGCGCACGTCTGCCTTTCCGGCGACGGCGCGGCGCGTGGCCCCGGCGACTACGTCCGGGACGAGCCGCAGCTGAGCGCGGCGCGGGTGCGGGCGATGGAAGCCGACCTACGCCAGCGGCTCGGCGCCACTTCACTGACCGAGAAGGCCGCCGGTCCGATCCGGGTCGACGTCGCGGTGCACTCCATCAAGAAGCGCCGGCACGGTACGGGTGTCGGCCCGCAGCGCATGAACAAGATGGTCAACATCCTCAACCGGGCCTTTCGCGGCGGGCAGAGCGGTCCCGCGATCAAGACCCGTTTCCGGTTCCGGATCGTCTCCAAGGACTGGACGGTCAACCGGAGCTGGTACAACGCCACGTTGGGCCAGAACAGGGAGAGGGCGATGAAGCGCGCCCTCCACGTCGGGGACGCGAGCACGCTGAACATCTACGTCAACAAGCCGGGAGACGGCACGCTGGGCTGGGCGACGTTCCCGCAGTCGTACGCGAACCGGTCCCGGATGGACGGCGTCGTGATCCACCAGGAGTCCTTGCTGGGCGGGTCGATCGCGGCCTACAACCTGGGTGACACCGTGCCGCACGAGGTCGGCCACTGGCTCGGCCTCTACCACACGTTCCAGGGCGGCTGCAGCAAGCGCAACGACCGGGTCACCGACACGCCCGCCGAGCAGTCGCCGGAGTTCGGGTGCACCGCCGGACGGGACACCTGCCCCGTCAAGACCGGCCGGGACCCGATCCACAACTTCATGGACTACTCGAGGGACATCTGCATGAACCAGTTCACCAAGGGTCAGAACGAGCGGATGGTGCTGCACTGGCGGGCCTACCGCCATTGAGGCGCCTTCTCTAGCGACAACACCGGTGGCCGGGTCGTGGGCGGTGTGCCCACGACCCGGCCACTGTCATTGGCGCGTACGAAGTGCTGCCGCGGGGGTCAGGCGTGGACGGCCGGCAGGAAGGTACGGCGCGGCCCGAACCAGTCGACCTGGCCGTCATCCGACCTGGTGCGAATCGCGACCCGGGCCGGCCCGTCGAGGCAGGAGCGGTTGATCCGAACCCGCACACCGTGGTTGTCGGCGAACTGCTTCAAGGCATAGTCGCCGCAGGATGCCGGGATGCCGTTGCCGGTCCAGGTGTTCACCCGGCGCAGGGTGAACTCCGAGTCGACGAAGCTCGAGAGCTTCAGCTCGGGCCCGGGGTTGGCGACATTGCGGTTGAAGTAGACGGCGATGTGGTCGCCGAGCTGCAGCGTGCCGCGAACGCGGATCCGCATCAGGACCTTGGCCGGCCGGGCATCGCCGTTGTCGATGGTGGCGCGGGTCAGGTCGATGTGTCGTGGTGCGTCACCGCGAGGCTCCACGAATACAGCCGTGTCGGCGTTGGCGGCCGGCGGCATCGACACGACGGTGGCGACGGCGATGGCCGCGGCCCCGGTGGTGGCGGCGAGTCTGAATTTGCGCATGGGAATCTCCCCTCGTGAATGCGCAGAGGTGTGGAAGTGAAGACGCGATCTCAGTCAGAAGGTGGCTGGTCGGCGTCTGAACAGGAGGAGGGGATCGGTGCCGTCCAGATACGTTGGTCGTCATGCCGGCCGAGACGTCCCAGACCCTGGCGCGCGGACTGCGCGTCCTGCGGCTGCTCGCCGACGAGCCCCGCGGGGTGACGATGACCGAGCTCGCTCGCCGGGTCGAGGTGAACCGGACGGTGGCCTATCGACTCGTCGCGACGCTTGTCGAGTTCGGACTCGCCCGCCGCGACAGTGATGGCCGGGTCTACGTCGGCATCGGCGTCATCGAACTGGCCCGCGCGATCGAGCCGCTGCTTCGCGATCAGGCGCGGCCGGTGCTGCGTCAGTTGGCCGAGGACGTCGGCGCCACGGCGCATCTCACCATCGCCGAAGGCGACGAGGCGTTGGCGATCGCGGTCATCGAGCCGACCTGGACCGACTACCACGTGGCCTATCGAGTCGGCACCCGGCACCCACTGGATCGCGGCGCGGCGGGCCGAGCCATTCTGCTGGGCCGAGACGCTGAGGCCGCGCCGCCCTACTCCCTGACCCGTGACGAGCTCCAACCGGGCGCGAGTGGACTGGCGGCCCCGGTGCGTGGCGTTCCCGGGCTCGAGTGCTCGGTCGGTGTCGTGGCGCTCGGCGAGTTCGACGTCGACACCGTGGGAGTACGCGTCGTTCGGGCCGCGTCGGAGCTTGCGGAGCGGCTCACGTAGGGAGTTGTCAGCGTTCCATCATGCGATGGCGTGACATGCGGCTGACAACTCCGCTAGTCGGCGTCGACCGCGGCCTGCAACAGCGGCACGATCCGATGTGGGATCTGCGTCGCCAAGGCGATCACGGTCGCCGTTCGTACGATGCCTTCGACCGCCACGACGGAGTCGATCACCCGCTGCAGGTCGGAGTTGGAACGGGCGACGCATCGGCACCAGAGATCGCCGGCGCCGGTGATCGTGAACACCTCGAGTACTTCGGGGATCGACTCGAGATGGTCCGAGATCGTGTCGTGCCCGACGCCCTGCCGGATCTCGAGCGTGAGGAATCCGGTGACCGGATAGCCGAGTGCGGCCGGATCGACCTCCGGCCCCCAGCCCCGGATCACGCCGTCGTCGGCGAGCCGGTTGAGCCGCGACTGCACCGTGCCGCGGGCCACGCCGAGTCGCCGCGAAGCCTCCAGGACACCGATCCTGGGCTCGGTCGCGAACAGTTGCATGATCGTCGAGTCGAGCGTGTCGACCGGCCGTGGCATCCGGACACCTTCCTTGGGCAATCTGGCGCAACGATTCAGTTCTCGTGCCGCTGTGCTGAGCAGATTGTTCAGTAAATCTAGCATCTGTTGCACAGACTGTCTGATCGGACCATGCTTCGGTCATCAGCCGTTACCTTGAGGAGGCGCCCGCCATGACCGAGACGTTGACCCCCGAGGAGCGACAGGCCGAGCTCTCCCTGGATCAGCTCAAGCAGCTGGTCGGCCTGGTGGAGTACGACGAGTCCAAGGACCCGTTCCCGGTGACGGCGATGGACGCCGTCGTCTTCGTGGTCGGCAACGCCACCCAGACCGCGCACCTGTATCAGCACGCCTTCGGCATGGACCTGATCGCGTACTCCGGTCCCGAGACGGGGCTTCGCGAGCGCAAGGCGTACGTCTTGAAGGCCGGCTCAGCACGGTTCGTCTTCACCGGCGGCGTCTCGCCCGACAGCCCGCTGCTCGACCATCACCGCAAGCACGGCGACGGCGTCGTCGACCTGGCTCTCGAGGTCCCCGACGTCGACAAGTGCATCGCGCACGCCGCCGCCCAGGGCGCCACGATCCTTGATGAGCCGTACGACGAGTCCGACGAGCACGGCACGGTACGGATGGCCGCGATCGCGACGTACGGCGAAACCCGGCACACCCTGGTGGATCGCTCGAAGTACGACGGCCCGTACCTGCCCGGCTTCGTCGCGGCCGAGACCGCCGTCACGCGACCCGAGGGGCACCCGAAGCGGCTCTTCCAGGCGATCGACCACTGCGTCGGCAACGTCGAGCTCGGCAAGATGGACGAGTGGGTCGAGTTCTACAACCGGGTCATGGGCTTCGTGAACATGGCGGAGTTCGTCGGTGACGACATCGCGACCGACTACTCGGCGCTGATGAGCAAGGTCGTGGCCAACGGCAACCACCGGGTCAAGTTCCCGCTCAACGAGCCGGCGATCGCCAAGAAGAAGTCGCAGATCGACGAGTACCTCGAGTTCTACGACGGCGCCGGCTGC
>JALDXR010000414.1:0-4033 GCA_032154865.1 Nocardioidaceae bacterium | reverse complement strand
ATAGACGGTGGTGGCGTCCGGGCTCCAGAACACCTGGCGCCCCTGCCAGCGCGGTCCCAGGCCCGGGACTTCGTACGTCGTCTGTTCTCCGGTCGTGAGGTCGATGACGACGACGCCCTCGGTCTGGCCGAGCGCGAGCCGGGTGCCGTCGGGGGAGAGCGAACCACGGGTGACCCCGAAGTCGTACTCGTACGAGTGGGAGAACTCGATATCTGACACGTCGAGTGAGCGCCATCTGCCGTCGTCGCCGAGCACCGTGATGGCGTCGGGCTCGTCGTAGTCGCTCTGCACGGCGACGGCGGCGTGCTCGACGGGGTTCTCGGTCAGCGGCACCGGATCGACCGGGTCCCAGGAGCGCACCGTGCTGACCGGGTCCCACGGGACCGAGCCGAGGTCGGCGGGATCGAACTGCGGCTCGACCTGCTTTTCGGTGACGTAGGGGACGGTCCCGAGTGGAACGTTGCTGTCGTCCGGCGGGGTTGGACGGGTCGTCGCGGGAGGATCGGGCGACGCGGAGTCGAGAGCTTGCACGACGACGCTTGTGACGGCGATGGCGGCCGCCGCGACGGCAGCGCCGCCGACCACCAGCACCTGCCGCCGTCGCCGCAGTCGGGTGCCCGACTGCCATAGCTCCTGCGGGTCGGGATGAGTACTGATGTCGGCGCTCGCGTGTCGCAGCTCGCGGCGCAGATCGGGCTCGTTCATCAGGCATCGCCTCCGCGCAGGGCATCGAGGCCGTCGTGCTCGCGCAATCGGCGCAGGGCGGCCGAGGCCTGACTCTTGACGGTCCCGATCGCTACTCCCATGACCTCGGCGGTCTCGCGTTCGGTGAGGTCGTCGAAGTAGCGCAGCACGATCACGGTCCGCTGGCGACGGGTCAGCAGCGCCATGGCATCTCGTACGACGATGCGCCGCTCGACCAGATCGCCGTCGTACGCCACCGGTCGCTCGAGACCGTCCGCGACCGGGATCTCACGTCGGCGTCGCCACCAACTCACATGATCGCGATGGATGATCGTGCGGGCGTACGCCGTGGGGTTGCCCGCCCGCAGACGGCTCCAACGCGCCGCTACCTTGATCATCGCCTCCTGGACCAGGTCCTCGGCCAGCGCCTCAGAGCCGGTGACGAGGAACGCCGACCGCAAGAGCGGACCGTGCGCACCGCTTACCCAGGCGACGAAGTCGTCCGGTGCCGTGTCCGCCATGTGCCCTCCGGGCTCGGTTTCCTTCTCAACGCAGGAGGCACCGCAAAAGGTTGGCTGGCCGACGAATCAGATCGATTCCATCACCATGTCGCTCCGACGGACGGGTGGCGAGTCGGCGCTCTTGCACGTGGCGACGCAGGCTTCGTTGCCCTCGGCGTCGGCGAGCACCCACCAGGCCGGTGCGTGTTCGTCGGTGACCAAGTTGCCGCCCGCCGCGAGTGCCGCTCCGACCCGGGCCATCGCTTGGTCGGCTGGCACCCAGACGTCGATGTGGAGGCGGTTGCGCTGCGGTCGGGGAGTGCCCATCTGGTTGAAGTAGAAGACCGGCATCCGCTCGCGCGGGTCGTTCAGCTCCTCGTCGGGAGTGTCCGGCCGAGGTTCGTAGCCGAGCACGGCGCTCCAGAACGGCAGCACGTCGGGGATGGACATCGCGTCGATCGAGACGACGAGGTTCTGCACCGCGGACGGGTCGGGGACGACGTGGTGGTCCCGCGCGACGGCCGAGATCTGCCGGCACAGCTCGATGTCCCGCGTACTCAGCCCGTCCGGCGCGGACGCGTAGGTGTAGAGACGTACGTTCACACCGTCGTTGCGCAGATCGACGCAGACGTGGTGATCATCGAGGCCGGGCAGCTCGGTGATCGCGTATACGAGTCGGCTTCCGACCGCCAGTGATCCGGTGCGGAAGGTCGTGCTCGCTCCCTCGACCACGCGCCAGTCGTCGACGCCGACTGCCTCCTGGAACTGCCGAGCGGAGATCGGCTCGGTCACGTGGGTGCACCCTGCGGCGATCGGGGACGCCAGTTGTCCGGCGGGTCCTCGCCGACCCGGCCGTCGACGGCCTCGCGAAGCAGATCGGCGTGCCCGGTGTGGCGGCCGTACTCCTCGATCAGGTCGCACACGAGTCGTCGCAGGTTGGCCTGGGAGCCGTCCGGCGCGGCGGCGTGGACGAGCTGGTCGAGTCCGCCGTCGGCAAGCGCCGCGTCGAGTCGGGTACGGGACCGCTCGACCGCCTCGTCCCAGATCGCGTACAGCTGATCGGGAGTGTCATCGGCGGCGGAGGTGAACGGCCAGTCGAAGTCGCCGTCCCACTCGGCGCTGGCCCACGGCTCGCCGAGCGACTCACCCGTCAGCTTGTCCGTGAAGTAGATGTCCTCGACGACCGCCAGGTGCTTGAGCAGTCCGCCGAGTGTCATCGTCGATGCGCCGACTCGGGTCTGCAGCCCGGTCGAGTCGAGGCCGTCGGCCTTCCAGCGAAACGTCGTGCGCAGCCGCTCCAGCGCGCCGACGAGATGTTCGAGCTCGTTGCCGGCGAGCGGTGGCTCCCACGGCGGTGGCTCCCACGCGGTGTTCTCGGTCATGCCGGCACGCTAGACGGCGTTCCGGACGATCGACGTCCGGTATCCGCCGCCCTTGTCAGGTGCTGGTGTCGGCGTACCGCGCCCAGGCGAAGCAGTAGAGGCCGAAGGCGACAATCCCGGCGGCGACGACGACCAGCAGCCAGGGCCCGACACTGGCGTCGAGGAGCGTACGGAGGGCGGTGTCGAGTCCACCGGCTTGGCTCGGCTCGTACGTCGCACCGGCCCACACGAAGAGTCCGCCGAGGACAATCAGTGCGATCCCTTTGGAGATGTGCCCGATCTGGCCCAGCCGCTTGACGACGGCACCCGAGGAGCCCGAGAACGCACCGGGCTTGAGCTGGTCGTCGAACGACGTCGTGACGCCTCGGGTGAAGTCGACCGCTCCCACAATGCCGATGACGACGCCGACACCGATGACGATCAACTGGCCGCCGGGCAGCTCGAGAAGCCTGCGGGTCAGGCTGTCCTCGTTGGCCGACGAGGAGCCGGCCGTCGCGGTCATGATGGCGCTGTAGCCGAGCACGGTGAACAACACCGCCATGCCGGCCGAACCAATCCGCTTGAAGGCTCGCTTGATGCCGTCCTCCCGGCTGTGTCCCCAGGCGGTCAGGATCAGCTGCCACACCGCCAGGAAGAACAAGCCGAGTCCGGTGGCCCACAGCAGGAGCTCGCCGCCGGGCTGCTGGGCGAGGACGTGCAGGGCGCCTTGCTGACTCGGTGCACCCTGACGGTCGCCGAAGGCGAGTTGCAGACCGAGCCATCCGATCAGGATGTGCATGACGCCGTAGGCGCCGAGGCCGATTCGGATCGCGTTCTCGAACCATCGGCTGTCGCTGACCGACCGCGCTTTCGCACGAGCGTCGGCAGCGGTGGTTCTCGAATCCGAAGTCATCGACCCTCCCGGCGGTCAACAGTCCCGATATCCCGTACCCCGGGAGCGCCCACGTCACACCTTCGGCCGCACGTGGTGGAGGGGATCTGCGGTGGTTTCTCCGGGCGACGCCGGCCCGTGGAACGATGCACCCGTGCGAACCCTCTACGTCATCACGCACCCGGAGGCGACCCACCATGTCGAGCGGGTCGTCGGCGGCTGGCACGACTCCGAGCTGACTCCGGCCGGGCAGCGCGCCGCGATCGCCATCGCGAAGGAGCTGCGGACCCGGATCGCTGACGGTGCCGACGTTGAGGTGTACTCCTCAGACCTGAAGCGGACCTGGCAGACGGCCACCGTCGTGGCGGATCTGCTCCGGGTGGAGCCGGTGGCCGACCGCCGTCTGCGCGAGAAGTCGTACGGCGAGGCCGAAGGCCGTCCTCAACAGTGGCTGGATGAACGCTTCGTACCTCCTCCGGCCGTGGGCGAGCGGCTGGAACATGACGAGGGCGTGGCCGGTGCCGAGACCAAGGGCTCGCAAGCCCGGCGGGTCTATGCGGCGATGGACACGATCCTGACGAGTCGCTGCCGGCACC
>JALDXR010000413.1:0-4035 GCA_032154865.1 Nocardioidaceae bacterium | reverse complement strand
CTGCGCAACGAGGTCCAGGTCGTCATCACCGTGATGGCCCTCGACCCCGACCACGCCTACGACGTGCTGGCGATCAACGCCGCCTCGGCGTCCACGCAGATCGCCGGCCTGCCGTTCTCCGGCCCGGTCGGCGGCACCCGGATGGCCCTGATCGAGGGTCAGTGGGTCGCGTTCCCCACCCACGCCCAGCTCGAGGAAGCTGTCTTCGACATGGTGGTGGCTGGCCGCGTTCTCGATGACGGTGACGTCGCGATCATGATGGTCGAGGCCGAGTCCACCGAGTCGACCTGGGACCTCGTGCAGAGCGGCACCGCCGCGCCGACCGAGGAGATCGTCGCCGAGGGCCTGGAGGCGGCCAAGCCGTTCATCAAGCAGCTCTGCGCCGCGCAGCAGCAGCTCGCCGAGGGCGCCACGCCGCCGGAACGCGAGTACCCGCGGTTCCGCGAATACGAGGACGACGCGTTCACCGCTGTCGAGTCCAGCGCTCGCGACGACCTGGCCGCCGCGCTGACCATCGCCGGCAAAGCGGAGCGCGAGACCAAGCTCGACGAGATCAAGGTGGCCGTGCTCGACAAGCTCGGCGCCGACTTCGAGGGTCGCGAGAAGGAGCTCGGCGAGGCCCTGCGGGCGCTCACCAAGGAGCTCGTCCGCGACCGCGTACTCCGCGAGAAGGTGCGCATGGACGGCCGCGGCCTGGCCGACATCCGTACCCTGTCGGCCGAGGTCGGCGTGGTACCACGCGTGCACGGCTCGGCGCTGTTCGAGCGGGGCGAGACCCAGATCCTCGGGATCACCACGCTCAACATGCTCGGCCTCGAGCAGAAGCTCGACACGCTGTCGCCCGAGACGTCGCGGCGCTACATGCACAACTACAACTTCCCGCCGTTCTCGACCGGCGAGACCGGCCGGGTCGGCTCCCCGAAGCGGCGCGAGATCGGGCACGGCGCGCTGGCCGGACGGGCGCTGCTTCCGGTGCTGCCGACGCGTGAGGAGTTCCCCTACGCGATCCGGCAGGTGTCCGAGGCGCTGGGCTCCAACGGCTCCACGTCGATGGGCTCGGTGTGCGCCTCGACCATGGGCCTGCTCAACGCCGGGGTGCCACTGCGGGCTCCGGTCGCCGGCATCGCGATGGGCCTGATCTCCGGTGAGGTCGACGGCCAGACCGAGTACGTCACCCTCACCGACATCCTCGGTGCCGAGGACGCGTTCGGCGACATGGACTTCAAGGTCGCCGGGACCCGGGAGTTCGTGACCGCGCTGCAGCTCGACACCAAGCTCGACGGCATTCCGGCCTCCGTCCTGGCCGCGGCCCTCAAGCAGGCCCGGGACGCCCGGCTCGCGATCCTCGACGTCATGAGCGAGGCCATCGACGGTCCGGACGAGATGTCGCCGTACGCGCCGCGGATCATCACGATGCGGGTGCCGGTCGACAAGATCGGCGAGGTGATCGGGCCCAAGGGCAAGGTCATCAACCAGATCCAGGACGACACCGGCGCCGACATCACCATCGAGGACGACGGCACGATCTACGTCGGCGCCGAGACCGGCGACGCCGCCGAGGCGGCTCGGGCGGCGATCAACGCGATCGCCAACCCGACGATGCCCGAGGTCGGCGAACGCTACCTCGGCACGGTCGTCAAGATCATGAACTTCGGCGCCTTCGTCTCGCTGCTGCCCGGCAAGGACGGGCTGCTCCACATCAGCAAGCTGCGGGCACTCGCCGGCGGCAAGCGGGTCGAGAACGTCGAGGACGTCGTGAGCGTCGGCCAGAAGCTCCAGGTCGAGATCGCCGAGATCGACGACCGCGGCAAGCTGTCGCTGATCGCGGTTCCTGAGGAGGAGGCCAAGTCGGCCGACGAGTCGGGCGAGTCGGGCAACGTCGAGTCGGCGGCTTCGACCCAGTGACAGCGCGCCGGCTCGACCCAGACCAGCCGATCGGCAGCACCCGGACGCTGCTAGGCGCCGACGACGGCGGCCTGGTCCGGCGTACCGTGCTGCCGGGCGGCTTACGGGTCATCACCGAGGCGATGCCGGGCGTACGCTCGGCATCCCTCGGCATCTGGGTCGGGGTCGGATCGAGAGACGAGGCGCCCACACTCGCGGGCGCCTCGCACTTCCTCGAGCACCTGCTGTTCAAGGGCACACCGACCCGGTCGGCGTGGGACATCTCCGAGGCACTGGACGCGGTCGGCGGCGAGATGAACGCGTTCACCGCCAAGGAGTACACCTGCTTCCACGCCCGGGTGATCGACGACGACCTGCCGCTCGCGGTCGAGACGGTGGCCGACATGGTCACCAGCTCCAACCTGGCGAGGGCGGACGTCGAGTCGGAGCGCGGGGTGATCCTCGAAGAGATCGCCATGAACGACGACGACCCGGACGACGTGGTGCACAACCTGATCGCCTCGCGAGTCTGGGGCGACAGCCCGCTGGGCCGCCCGATCGCCGGGCAGCCGGATTCGATCCGGACCCTGACCCGGACCCAGATCGCCGGCTACTACCGCCGGCGCTATCGGGCCGACGCCGTCGTCGTCGCGGTCGCGGGCAACGTCGAGCATCGCCAGGTCGTCCGTCTGGTCCGCCGCGCTTTCGGGCTCAACGGCTTCCTCGCCGACGACTCGGTCCGGCCGCGGGCGCCGCGTCGGGGTGGGGCGTCGGCCCCGTTCGGACTCGGCGCCAGCCTGGTGACCCGTCCGACCGAGCAGGCCAACCTCGTGCTGGGCCTGCCGGGGCTCCGCCGCGGCGACGAGCGCCGGCACGCTGCGGGTGTTCTCAACGCCGCGCTGGGCGGCGGCATGTCGTCGCGGCTGTTCCAGGAGGTGCGCGAGAAGCGCGGCCTCGCCTACTCGGTCTACTCCTACGCGTCCAACTACGCCGACGCCGGCCTGCTCGGCGTCTACGCGGGCTGTGCTCCGGCCAAAGTCGACGACGTGCTCGCGCTGGTGCGTGAGCAGCTCGTCCAGGTCGCCGAGCACGGCATCAGCGCGGACGAGCTGGAGCGCGGCAAGGGTCAGCTTCGCGGCAGCGTCGTGCTCGGCCTCGAAGACTCCGGCTCCCGGATGAGCCGGATCGGCAAGGCCGACCTGCTCCACGGTGAGCTGCCGAGCATCGACGAGGTGATCACCCGGATCGACGCCGTCGACCTCGACGACGTACGCGCCCTCGCCGCCCAGCTGCTCGTGGCGACGCCGGCGTTGGCCATCGTCGGGCCGTTCGACGACGCCGACCGCTTCGCCGGCCTGGTCGCCTAGCGTTCGGTCGCCCATCCCACCACCGTCTCGCCACCGGCGGATGTCGGCTGACAAGCCCCAGATCACGGATTACCGTGGCGTGGGGAGCATGTGGACAGTGGTACGGAGGAGACGGGAAGAAACGGGTGGTATCGGGACAGACTCCTGACAGCTCGGCCGCCCTTGAGGCACCCGAGTTCGGCTCTCTCCTGCGTCGACACCGGCGGGCGAGCGGCCTGTCCCAGGAGGAGCTGGCCCGGCTGGCCGGCCTCAGTGTGGACGCGATCGCAGCTCTCGAGCGCGGTCGCCGGCGTGCCCCACGACCGCTCACGGCCCGGATGCTCGCCGACGCTCTCGGTCTGGACGAGGAGGCCCGGGCCACCTTCCTCGACGTGGCTGCCGGGCCGTCCGATCCCGATGTGCACTGCGTCCTGCCGCCGGCACCGACCAACGAGATGGTCGGCCGGGCCGCCGAGCTCTCCGACGCCGTACTCCGGCTGACCGAGACACCCACCCGGCTGCTGACCCTGACCGGTCCGGGCGGCATCGGCAAGACCCGGCTGGCCGCGGCGCTGGCACAGGCGTCTGCCGATCGACTCGGGGCCACCGCGTGCTGGGTCTCGCTGGAGCCCGTGGTCGCCGGATCGTCAGTGGCCAGCACCACCGCGGTCGCGCTCGGGTTGCGGCCGATGCCCGGCGCCGATCCGCTCGATCTGATCGCGACGTCGATCGCCGGCCGCCGGACCCTGATCGTGCTGGACAACTGCGAGCACGTGATCGAGGACTGCGCGGCGATGACCGCCGC
>JALDXR010000412.1:0-4043 GCA_032154865.1 Nocardioidaceae bacterium | reverse complement strand
ATGGCGAGCGGACGCTCCCGGGCGACGAGAGCGGCGGAGCGACGCCGGCGGACGGTGGACCTGCGATGGAGACGCACACCTCGGTCGAGGACGACGTCTGCCGAAGTCCACGGGAAGTCTTCTTGGAGCACTACCAGCGTCCGGCCGGCGCCGACGAGCCTTGGGAGCTGGTCAGCTCCGGGTGCGAGTTGCCCGGCATCATGAGTCCGGGAGTTCAGCCCGGTGGGCCCGTCCTCACGCCGGATGACGTTCGCGAGGCGGTGCGGCGCATCGGGCTTCCGGCGAGCACGCTCGAGGTGCCGGTCGAGACGTTGGTCAACTACGACACCACGGTCTACACGTCGCCGGTGACGTTCGCTCGTACGGTCACGTTGTTGGGCTACACCGTCGACGTCCGAGCCGAGCCGTCGTCGTACCAATGGATCTTCGGCGACGGCGCCGGCCAGCAGACCGCCAGGCCGGGACGGCCCTACCCGGCCGACGACATCACGCATATCTGGACGGACGCGCATCGGACCTTCCACCCACGGGTCCACACGACCTACTCCGTTCGCTATCGCGTCGACGGCGGACCATGGCTCGACGTCGGCGACACGCTGACCGTGCCAGGGCCGGCCGCGGCCGTACGCATCCGCGAGGCCACCGGCATGCTCGCCGAGATGAACTGACGCATCAGCCGGCCCGCAGGCGGCAACGACTCGGAATTGTGCGCAACTCGTTGAGGGCGGCGAGACCACCCGGTCAACGACTAGCGCACAAGGCGTCGATCGTCAGGCCAGCCCGCCGGTCAGACAGCCGACCGAGTGAGCAGGGCGCGAAGCCGCCCCGGAGTGTCGCCGGTCTCCGACCGAACCCGGCGGGTCAGATGCGCTTGGTCGGCGAAGCCGGTGTCCACGGCCAGACGGGCAAGATCCTGCTCGCCCTCGCCGAGACGCTCCAACGCACGACGCACCCGAAGCCGTGTTCGATAGGAGCTGATCGTCAGACCGCAAGCCTGCTTGAAGACTCGGCTCAGATGGAACGGCGACAGTCCGACCCGGCGAGCCAACTCGGTCAGCCCCAGGCCAGGCTCCTCGTGCAGCGCCTGCCGTACCTCGTCGACCAGACGCCGACGCCGCTCCGCGCCCGAGGGGAAGCCCGCACCGATCGCATTCGGCGCCAGGCTCGTCAGCACTCCACCCAGCATGGCCATCGCCCGCTCGGCGAGCTCGTCGGTCTCCGCACCGCGACGGGCCCGAGCGACCAGCTCCCGGTGGTGCAGATCGACACTGGGGTCGATGGCCAGCGCGAGGTCAGCCCGGCCACCCGGCAGACGATCGTCGCCGACCAGCGACACCAACGCGGACGCCGGCATGCTGATGCTCGTGCAGCGATCACCGCCCGTCGGGTGCGCGATCCGTTGCTCGCTGTCCGGGCGCTGGACATAGCCAGAGACCGGGTCGATCACCGACTCGACTCCGTCGACGCGACGGCGGAACACTCCCGCCCGCGGAAACACCACACCGAACCGCGTCACCGGTTCGTCGGCCGACCAGCCGGGACCGTGCCCGGGACAGCTGACGTCTTCGACGACGACGCCGTCGGCATCGAGCAGCACTTCGGAGCTGAGCACGTCGGCACGCTACGCCGCACCACCGACAGCCCCGGCGCAAAGGCGTTCAAGAACCGAGCCGTCCCACCGGCCAGGCTGGATCGCATGAACGACGCAGTGTTTCGACTCCTCCAGGCCGACGGGCCTCACCCCGACCTCGGCGACCACGCCGATCTGTACGGACGGCTCATCGGCTCGTGGGACATCGACAACAACGAGTACGACGAGAAGACCGGCGAATGGCATCAGTTCACGCGCGAATGCCACTTCCGACGGGCGCATCGTCCAGGACCTGTGGGGATCGCCGGAGCGCGGCTTCGGCACCACGGTCCGGGCGTACGACTCCAATCTCGAGGCCTGGCGGGTCCACTGGTTCGCACCGAGGTCGGCCGGCTTCTGCCGGCTGACCGGTCGGGCCGACGGCGACCGCATCGCGCAGGAGGGGACCCAGCAGGACGGCCGGCCGATCCGCAGGTCGATCGTCGACATCACGCCCGACTCGTTCACCTGGCTCGGCGAGATCTCCGACGACGGCGGAGACACCTGGCGGCTCGAGCAGGAGATGAAGGCGACACGACAACATTGAGATCCGTGATTCGGGCAAAGAGTCGCCAACCAGCCGACTCTCCGCACATCGATTCAGACCAAACGGAAATGTAGATCGGCGCCCGTGACCGATCGGTCATTCGTCCGTTCTAGGTGTCGTGAGCCCGCTCAACCGCCGTCGGTTCCTCTCGGCATCAGCCGCGGGAGCCGTAGGAGCCGCTGTCTCGACCAGGCAGTCGACCAGCGCCGCGGCCGACGACGACTGGTTCCGGCACGGCGTCGCCTCCGGCGATCCGCTTCCGGACGCCGTCGTGCTCTGGACCCGGGTGAGTCCCAGCCCCGACGCGACACCAGGGTCCGGCGTCGGCCCGCCGATCGACGTGCAATGGCAGATCGCCGGCGATCCCGACTTCGGCCAGATCGTCAACCAGGGGGTCGTCCACACGGGGCCGCGGCGCGACCACACGGTCAAGCTCGACGCGACCGGGCTGGCGCCGGACACGACCTACTACTACCGCTTCGTCGCCGACGGCCACAGCTCCCGGATCGGACGTACGACCACGGCACCGGACCACGACACCGCGCCTCGGCGGCTGCGCCTGGGAGTCGTCTCGTGCTCCAACTGGCAGGCCGGCTGGTTCTCGCCCTATCGCCATCTCGCCCGGCGCGACGACCTCGACGCGGTGCTGCATCTCGGGGACTACCTCTACGAGTACGGCCCGGGCGAGTACGGTCTCGGCCAGTCCAACGTCGACGTACGAGGGCACCGGCCCAAGCACGAGATGGTGACGCTGGCCGACTACCGGCGACGCCACGGGCAGTACAAGACCGACCCGGACCTCGCCGACCTCCATGCCGACGTGCCATGGATCGTCACCTGGGACGACCACGAGACCGCCAACGACGCGTGGCGTGGTGGCGCCGAGAACCATGACGCTGGCGAAGGCGCCTGGCCGACCCGGAAGGCCGCGGCCCGCCGGGCGTACGACGAGTGGATGCCGGTCCGCCTGTCGAGCACGACTGCGGTCCGCGACGGCACCCGGATCTACCGGCGACTGCGGTTCGGCAGTCTCGCCGAGTTGTCGATGCTCGACCTGCGCAGCTACCGCAGTCAGCAGGCCGCAAGCGACGAGCTCGAGGCCGTCGACGACGAGGACCGGACGATCACCGGCGAGAAGCAGCTGCGCTGGCTGACCGACGGCCTCGAGCACAGCGAGGCGCAGTGGAAGCTGGTCGGCAATCCGGTGATGATCGCGCCGGTACTGATTCCACCGCTGCCGACCAGCGTCACCGACGCGATCGTCGACGTCACCGGACTGCTGCCGCGAGACGGCGTGCCCTACAGCACCGACCAGTGGGACGGCTACCAGGCCGACCGGCTTCGACTGGTCCGCTTCCTGGCCGACCACGGCATCAGCGACACGGTCTTCCTCACCGGCGACATCCACTCGGCTTGGGCCAGCGACCTGCCGCAGGACGCCGGCAGCTATCCCCTCTCCCCCAGCGTTGCGACCGAGCTGGTCTGCTCGTCGGTCACGAGCAACAACCTCGACGACATTCTCGGCACCCCCGAACGCACCACGTCGCTGGCGGTCGAGGCGGCGGTGCAGGGCGCGAACCGGCACGTGCGTTACCTCGACTTCGATCGACACGGCTTCTCCGTGCTCGACGTGACGCCGGCTCGGGTCCAGATGGATTGGTACGCGATCAGCGATCGCGCCGACCCGCACGCGACCGCGGCCCACACGGCGTCCTGGGCGGTCGACGCCGGCACTCAGCGAGTACGGCCGGCGACCACGCCGATCTGACCGGCTCGGCTCGGCTCGGCCCGGCGCGGCTCGGCTCGGCCCGGCCCGACCCACTGGGGGTAGGCACATTGCCTGTCACTCGCGCGGAGTCGCCCGAG
>JALDXR010000411.1:0-4045 GCA_032154865.1 Nocardioidaceae bacterium | reverse complement strand
CGGACATCCCGGCGGCCCCGTGTGAGAACCAGGCCAGCGACCATTGGTCGTTCGACAAGGCGGGTCTTCCCGCCGCCCGAATCGGAAGCACGCCGTACGCGGAGTATCACAGCTCCGCCGATCGCCCGAGGGTTGTCGAGCCGAGGCAGCTGAACCGCGTCGGACGGCTGATGTGGGAGTGGCTGAACCGCGACTGAATGAGCCCTATCCGACGGTTGGCGATGTCGCTGCGCCGACCGGCGGGCTGAGTCGGGCGAAGCCCTCCTGGCGTTGGTAGGGAAAGTAGGGGTACGGCGCCGTTTTGAAGCTCACCGCGTCGAGACGCGCAACCTGCTCCGACGTCAACGCCCATCCGACGGCGCCGAGATTCTGGCGGAGCTGCGCCTCGTTGCGGGCGCCGATGATGACCGACGAGACGGTGGGCCTTTGGAGCAGCCAGTTGATGGCGACCTGCGGGACGGCCTTCCCGGTCTCGGCCGCGATCTCGTCGAGAACGTCGACGACATCGTAGAGATGATCGTCGTCGACGGGCGGGCCATACTCCGTGGTGTCGTGTAGTCGGCTCTGCGCCGGGAGTGGCTCGCCGCGTCGAACCTTGCCGGTGGGGCGGCCCCAGCCAAGCGGACTCCAGACGATCGCTCCGACGCCTTGATCCAACGCGAGCGGCATGAGCTCCCACTCGTAGTCGCGGCCGACGAGCGAGTAGTAGACCTGATTGGCCGCATGTCGTGACCAGCCGTGTCGGTCCGCGATGGCGAGTGACTTCATCAGCTGCCAACCGGAGAAGTTCGAGACACCCACGTAGCGGACCTTGCCGGCGCGTACGAGACCGTCGAGCGTGGACAGGACCTCCTCGACCGGCGTACCGGCGTCGAACGCATGTAGCTGGAACAAGTCGATGTAGTCCGTGCCCAGCCGGCGGAGCGCCGCCTCGCACGCAGCGATCAAGCGGCTGCGGGACGAGCCCGCGTCGTAAGGACCGTCGCCCATCGGCAGGCTGGTCTTGGTCGACACGATGACTTGGTCGCGGCGTCCTCGCAGCGCCTGACCCAGCACCTCCTCCGACGCCCCGTTCGAGTAGACGTCAGCGGTGTCGAACATCGTGACGCCCGCGTCCAGGCAGATGTCCACGAGCCGGCGGGCCTCGGCGACATCGGTGTTCCCCCACGCGCCGAACAGCGGGCCCTGACCGGCGAACGTCCCGGTGCCGAAGCTCAGCGTCGAGACCTTGAGCCCCGACGCACCCAGCCTCCGATACTCCATCGCGTGCCTCCATCGCTAACAGTTCTGTGGTTTCGTTAAGATCACCCTAGCGCGTGAATGTCTTTAACGAAACTGGAGGCCTGTTTATGACCGAGCGGCGAGCCGCCCCAGGGAGCCGGCGCCCGGGCGGGCGTACGGCTCGAGTGCGAGCTGCCGTACTCGAAGCCGCCGGAGACGCCCTGGTGGAGCGCGGGTTCGCCGACCTGGAGCTGGCCGATGTCGCGCGCCGGGCTGGGGTGAGCAAGACGACGGTCTACCGGCGCTGGCGGACGGTGACCGGCCTCGTGGCCGACCTGCTGTCAGACATGGCGGAGCAGTCCCTGCCGCGCACCGAGACCGGATCGCTGCTGGAAGACCTGAGGGCCAACGCGCATCTCGTGCAGCGGACCCTGACCGACCCACGGCAGGGTCGACTCTTCAAGGCCGTCATCGCCGCTGCGACGAGTGACGTCGACACGGCAGCGTCCTTGCGGCGTTTCTACGACGTCCGCATCGGCGAGTGGGCGCCGTGCGTGGAGCAGGCGATCGACCGGGGAGAGCTGCCGCCGGACACCGATCCACGGGAGGTGATCCGAGCTGTCTCGGCGCCGCTCTACTACCGCCTCCTGACCGGTGGCGATCCCCTCGACGAGGCCGCGGCCGATCGAGCGGCGGAGGCAGCCGTTGTGGCGGCTCGGGCCGGCGCGTACGCGGTGGGTCGGTGACCTAGCGACCGAACGGCGGATCGCTCGCGTCCCAGATCCGGTCCAGGGTCGCCTCGGCCCGCGGCCCGTTCGCGAGTCGGGGGACGTAGTCGGCGCCGATGACGTACGGGACGAACCGTGCGCCCTTCAGCTCGGAACCCCACCAGACCAGCTCGAGGAGGACGCCTTCCTCGGTCTCGGACGAGAAATCCATGTCGAAGACGAAGTTGCCGAGCGAATGGACGACCAGCCGTCCTCGATGGGTCTGGATCCCCTGGACCCAGTGCGGATGGCCGCCGACCACCAGATCCGCGCCGGCGTCGAGCATCGCCCGGCCGACGCGGCGCTGATCGCGCACTGGAACATTGGTGTACTGGTCGCCCCAGTGTGGTAGCCCGATCACGACGTCGGCCTGCTCAGTCAGGTCCTCGATTGTGCTCGTCAGCCGCCGAAGGTCGCGGGCGTCGAGCGGACCGGTACGTGGCTGCATCCGGACTTCGGCGGCCCCGGCCCGCGACACCGTCGCCCGCGGTGTCTCGCCGATGGCATTGAACGCCACGAACCCGATCCGGAGGCCGCCGCGCCGCACCACCACCGGTCGCCAGGCCGCGTCGACGTCGATCCCCGCGCCAACGGTACGGATCGGCGATCGATGGAGCCGTCGCAGCGTGTCCCGCAGGGCACCGTCGCCGTAGTCGCCGGTGTGGTTGTTGGCCAGGGACAGGACGTCGAATCCGGCCGCCGCCAGGGCGCCGACGACGGCGGGATCGGCCGCGAACGAGTCGTCCCCCGGCTGCTGTGGGATGCCGTCGTCGGACAGCGTGCTCTCGAGGTTTCCGACGGTGACGTCGGCCGCCCGCAGCCGAGGTGCCAACCGGCGCAGCGGCCGACCCGGGTTGTCGGCGTGCTGGGCGCCGACGCCGCGGCCGAGCATGATGTCGCCCGCGATCGTCACGGTGGTGACCTTGCCGACCGGCGTGGCCGACTCTGTCGTCAGCGGATAGCGGTGCGGCGACCGCAGCGGATCGACTCCGTCGACCCTGACCGGCTGCACCGTGGGCCGCATGGCCGATGCGGGCAGGATCGCGAGTACGGCGGGATCGGCGGCGGCCGCGTCGAGAGCGCCGGGTCCGCGGCGTACCCGGATCGCGCCGCCGGTCTGCCCCAAATCGGCCCATCGGACCGCATCGCCTGCGACGATCCGCCGGGCCAACGGCTGCCGGATGTCGGTGCTGGGCCGGTGGATGTTGATCGCCAGGGCGAGCGGCTGAACGGCCGTCGGCGGCGACGGAGTCTCGGACGTCTCCTCAGTCGGCTGCGGCGACGGATCGGACCGCGACGGCGTGTCGTCAGCGCTGTCGGAACAGCCTGCCGCGGCCACTGACAAGGCGAGCAGCGCCGCCGCGATACGGGTCCCCACAGCACTGACCGTACGCGTTGGCGCACCGCCCGGACAGGTCGCGATTTGACGAGGCGCGTTACCGTGTCCCTTTGGCTGGTCGTATCGACCGGGGACGTACGACCGCCACAAACCCGATCTCCCAGGAGAATCCAGTGGCTGCAAGTGAGCCCTCCGGCCGTCGGCTCGTGATCGTCGAGTCGCCGGCCAAGGCGCGCACGATCGCTGGCTATCTCGGGAACGAGTACGTCGTGGAGTCCTCGATCGGGCACATCCGGGACCTGCCGCACAACGCCTCCGAAGTGCCGGCGAAGTACAAGGGTGAGCCGTGGGCGCGCCTGGGCGTCAACGTCGACGCCGACTTCGACCCGGTCTACGTCGTGCCGAAGGACAAGAAGCAGCAGATCACCAAGCTCAAGAAACTGCTCAAGGACTCCGACGAGCTCTACCTCGCCACGGATGAGGACCGCGAGGGCGAGGCGATCGCCTGGCATCTCCTGGAGGAGCTGAAGCCACGAGTGCCCGCGCGGCGCATGGTGTTCCACGAGATCACTCCGCAGGCCATCGCCGACGCCGTCGCCAACCCGCGCAGCATCGACGAGGACCTGGTCGACGCTCAGGAGACCCGGCGGATCCTCGACCGGCTCTACGGCTACGAGGTCAGCCCGGTGCTGTGGAAGAAGGTCATGTCGGGCCTGTC
>JALDXR010000034.1:0-13906 GCA_032154865.1 Nocardioidaceae bacterium | reverse complement strand
TTCCTCGATCAGATCAAGCCCGAGGACTTCGAGCACGAGCGCTGAGCCCTCGACTCTCAACCTCCAGTTGAGGTTGTACGACCCGCCGGGTCGGTCGTTGACCGCCGTCTGACCCGGACGTACGGTGAGCAAGGAATGTCGCCGCTGTAACTCGTCCGGCGACG
Organism: Nocardioidaceae bacterium; assembly: GCA_032154865.1. GTDB lineage: Bacteria > Actinomycetota > Actinomycetes > Propionibacteriales > Nocardioidaceae > DATFRX01. Next base: position 13,742 of record JALDXR010000034.1, on the reverse strand, counting down.
ACTCACCCACCCTGGGAGGGCACCCGTGACGGGCACTCGTGACACTGGCGCCAACGTCGACGCCTCGGGGAGCGAGACGGCAACGGCCGCAGCCAATGCGGCAGAGCAGGGGCTGCTGTTCTCCGATGACCTGGCGCCGATGCCCGAAGACGTGGGGTTCCGGGGCCCCACGGCCTGCAGCGCGGCCGGCGTCACCTACCGGCAGCTGGACTACTGGGCCCGCACCGGGCTGGTCGAGCCCAGCGTGCGCGCCGCCAGCGGCTCGGGCACCCAGCGGCTCTACTCCTTCCGTGACGTGCTGCTCCTCAAGATCATCAAGCGGCTGCTCGACGCCGGCGTGTCACTGCAGCAGATCCGGACCGCCATCTCGCATCTGCGCGAGCGGGGCACCGACGATCTCACCCAGGTCACGCTGATGAGCGACGGGGCGAGTGTCTACGAGTGCCGCTCGGCCGGCGAGGTCATCGACCTTCTCCAGGGTGGCCAGGGCGTCTTCGGAATCGCGATCGGCGGCGTCTGGCGCGAGATCGAGGGCTCGTTGGCGGAACTCCCCAGCGAGCGTGCCGACGTTCCCGAAGGCGACCACCCCGACGACGAGCTCGCCGCCCGCCGCCGCGCCCGCGAGGTCGGCTGACCGCTCGCGCAGCTGCGATACCACGTTCTCGTGGTGTCGCTGCACTCTGCACGGCGTCGAGCCCATGCACAGTGCTCACATGCCATGCAGAGTGAGTGTTCTCGTGCGGCCAAGGTGTGCCTCGGCGGTACCACTCCCACATGGTGGTAGGTTGACAGCGCCGTAGAAAGCACGTGGGAGAGTCTGCTTCGGCCGGGCAAATGGGGCCGAGCAGCGCCGAAGGTGCAAATCTCCCCAGAACCTCTCAGGCCCATGGGACCACGTGACCGAGGCACTCTGAAGCGCCCGGCGGACGAGCGTGACAGAGGGGGAGCGGTATCCGCATCCGCTTGACCCCCAGGAGCCTCGGGATGAGTGACACGCCCAGCCTGCACGACCTCGACGCTGCCGCGCCGTTCGCGACCCGCCACATCGGCCCGGGGCCGGGGGAGCGGCAGACCATGTTGGACGCGCTGGGATACGCCAGCCTCGACGAGTTGATGGCCGCCGCGGTGCCCACCGCCATCCGAAGCGACGACGCGCTGTCGCTGCCGCCACCGGTATCCGAGCCGGAGGCGATCGCGCAACTGCGTCGCCTGGCGGCGCGCAACAACCCCGGTGTCGCGATGATCGGCATGGGCTACCACCCGACCGCGACGCCGTCGGTGATCCGGCGCAACGTCCTCGAGGACCCGCGGTGGTACACCGCGTACACGCCCTATCAGCCCGAGATCTCGCAGGGCCGACTCGAGGCGCTGCTGAACTTCCAGACCATGGTCGCCGATCTGACCGGCCTGCCGACCGCCAACGCCTCACTGCTCGACGAGGGCACCGCGGTCGCGGAGGCGGTCGGCCTCGTACGTCGCGCTCAGCGGTCGGCCGACAAGCCCTTCCTCGTCGACGCCGATCTCGCGCCGCAGAGCCTGGCGGTGTTGCGGACCCGGGCCGAGGCCGTCGGCATCGACCTGCGGATCGCCGACCTGACCGACGGCCTGCCCGACGAGGATGTCGCCGCCGTCGTCGTCGCGTACCCCGGAGTGAGCGGCGCGGTGCCCGACCTCCGGCACCTACTCGACCTGGCCGAGACGGCCGGCGCGATGTCGATCGTCGTGGCCGATCCGTTGGCCCTGTGCCTGCTGGAGGCGCCCGGTGCGCTCGGCGCGGACGTCGTCGTCGGCTCGACGCAACGGTTCGGCGTGCCGATGTTCTACGGCGGTCCGCACGCGGGTTACATGGCGGTACGCGAAGGACTCGAGCGACAACTGCCCGGCCGGCTGGTCGGAGTCTCCGTCGACGCCGAGGGACGGCCGGCGTACCGGCTCGCGTTGCAGACTCGGGAGCAGCACATCAGGCGCGACCGCGCCACGTCCAACATCTGCACGGCCCAGGTGCTGTTGGCGGTGGCCGCCTCGATGTACGCCGTCTACCACGGGCCCGACGGCCTGCGCGACATCGCGCACCGTACGCATCGTTACGCCGTCGTCCTGGCGTCCGGGCTCGACCACGGCGGCATCGCCCTCGAGCATCGGGCCTTCTTCGACACCGTGGTCGCGACCGTCCCGGGTCGAGCTGGCTCGGTCGTCGAGGCGGCCCGCCGGTCCGGCATCCACCTGCGGCAGATCGACGACGACCGGGTAGGCGTCACGACGTCCGAGCTGACCACGCGGGAACACCTGCGGTTGGTGTGGGACGCCTTCGGGGTGCACGACCTGGATCTTGACGCGCTCGACCTGGCGGCCGCCGACACGGTCCCCAATGACCTGCGTAGGTCTACACCGATTCTGTTACACACGACTTTCTCTCGTTATCACAGTGAGACGGCGATGCTGCGCTACCTGGCCCGGCTGGCCGACCGCGACTACGCCCTCGACCGGGGCATGATCCCGCTCGGCTCGTGCACCCTGAAGCTGAACGCCACGACCGAGATGGAGCCGGTGAGCTGGCCCGAGTTCGCCGATCTGCATCCGTTCGTGCCGGCCGATGACGCCGCCGGGCTGATCGCGCTGGTCGAGCAGCTCGAAGGCTGGCTCGCCGAGGTCACCGGCTATGCCACGGTCTCGATCCAACCCAACGCCGGGTCGCAGGGCGAGCTCGCCGGGCTGCTGGCGATCCGGGCCTACCACCGTGATCGCGGCGACGACTCCCGCGACGTGTGCCTGATCCCGTCGTCGGCCCACGGCACCAACGCCGCGTCGGCCGTCATGGCGGGCATGCGCGTCGTGGTGGTCAAGGCCGCCGCCGACGGCAGTGTCGATCTCGACCAGCTGCGTACGGTGTGCGACGAGCACGCCGACGACCTCGCGGCGATCATGGTGACGTACCCGTCGACGCACGGCGCGTACGAGGACGGCATCACCGAGCTGTGCGAGATCGTCCACGAGCACGGCGGGCAGGTCTACGTCGACGGCGCCAATCTCAACGCCCTGCTGGGTCACGCGAAGCCGGGGGAGTTCGGCGGCGACGTGTCGCATCTCAACCTGCACAAGACGTTCTGCATCCCGCACGGCGGTGGTGGACCCGGCGTCGGACCGGTCGCGGTCGCCGAGCATCTCGCGCCCTACCTGCCGTCGCACCCGCTGCATCCCGACGCGGACCGGCGCTCTGGCATCGGAGCGGTCAGCGCGGCACCGTACGGCTCGGCCGGCATCCTGCCGATCACGTGGGCCTACATCGCGATGATGGGCGCGGCCGGCCTGACCGATGCGACGTCGGTCGCCGTGCTGTCGGCCAACTACGTGGCGAAGCGGCTCGACCTGTACTTCCCGGTGCTCTATCGCGGCCACGGCGGTCTGGTCGCGCACGAGTGCATCCTCGACCTGCGCGAGATCACCAAGCAGACCGGAGTGTCCGTCGACGACGTCGCGAAGCGGCTGATCGACTACGGCTTCCATGCCCCGACGATGAGCTTCCCGGTCGCCGGGACCCTGATGGTCGAGCCGACCGAGTCCGAGGACCTGGGTGAGCTGGATCGGTTCTGCGACGCGATGATCGCGATCCGGTCGGAGATCGACCGGGTCGGCGACGGCGGGTGGCCACTGGAGGCGTCACCGTTGCGTCTGGCTCCGCATACGGTCCGGTCGGTGACTGGGGAGTGGGATCGCCCGTACGACCGCGCGCTCGGGGCGACTCCGGGCCGCGCGGGCTCGAACGGCGATGGTGCCGACAAGTACTGGCCGCCGGTGGCGCGGATCGACCAGGCCTACGGCGACCGGCATCTGGTCTGCGCCTGCCCGCCGCCAGAAGCCTTCGCATGAGCCCGCCCGATTGCGGTTTCGCGCACTTGTCGCTGGTCGGCTCCGGCCCGGACCAACAGCAAGTGCGCAACATCGTGACGGGGCCCACGTGACCGTCGAAGGCCTGCGCGCCGACACCGCCGACGCGCTGGTTCGCGAGACGGCCACGGTCCAGGCGCAGACCCGGCAGCCGTCCCTGGTCGCCGGTGTCCTGCGGTCTGGGACCCTGGTCTGGACCGGGTCGCGGGGCCGCCACGCGGGCGACGTCGAGCCCGGCCCCGACGTGCAATACCGGATCGGCTCGATCACCAAGACACTCACCGCGATCGTGGTCATGCAGGCCCGCGACGAGGGACTGCTCGACCTCGACACGCCCGTCGGCTCGGTCCTCGGCGACGACACGCCGTACGCGACCACGCCGGTCCGTCAGCTGCTCGCGCACAGCGGTGGCCTTCCGGCCGAACCGTCGGGTCCGTGGTGGGAGCGCCACGACGGCGGCGACTTCGAGGACCTGACCCGGCGGGTACGCGACCAGGAGCCGGTGCTTCCGGCCGTGCGGCAGCTCCACTACTCGAACCTGGCCTACGCGTTGCTCGGCGAGACGGTCGGCCGGCTGCGTGGCGAGGCCTGGTGGGACGTCGTGCGGTCTGGTGTCCTCGACCCGCTCGGACTGAGGCGCACGACGTACTCACCGACGACGCCACACGCCCAGGGCTACTCCGTCCATCCCTGGTCGGGCCGGCTCGATCCGGAGCCGCACACCGACACGGGCGCGATGGCGCCGGCCGGTCAGGTGTGGAGCACCGTCGAGGATCTGGCTCGCTACGCGGCGTTCTGGCTCGACCCGGATCCGGCCGTGCTGGCGCCGGACACCGCGCGCGAGATGCAGATCCCGGTCATCGGCAGCCCGGATGACGGGCTCCAGCTGGCCTGGGGCCTCGGTCTGCAGCTGTTCGGCGATCGGGATCGACTCCGCTTTGGCCACGGCGGTTCGATGCCGGGCTTCCTCGCAGGGTTCGTCATCGACCCGGCCGAGCAGACCGCGGCCGTCACGCTGGCCAACGGCACCGCCGGCGGCACTCCGGGGCTGGCCTCGACGCTGCTCGACATCGTCGCCGAGCACGAGCCGAGGGTCCCTGCCGAGTGGGTGCCGGAGCCGGAGCTCGACGACGTCGAGGAGCTGCTCGGCCCGTGGCATTGGGGCAACACGCCGTACACGATGGTCGTCCGCGCGGGCGAGCTGGTGCTCGACGGGTCGGGCCCGTCGCGGTCGAGCCGGTTCGAGCGGGTGGGCGACGACACGTGGCGGGGACGGGACAACTACTTCACCGGTGAGCTGCTCCGCGTCGTACGCAGCGCCGACGGGGCGATCGAGCACCTCGACCTCGCCACGTACACCCTCACCCGCACGCCCTACGGCCGCTGACCCACCGGCCATCCGCCCCGTCTGGCCCGCTCATCCGCCCCGTCTGGCCCGCTCATCCGCCCCAGGTGGCCTGCTTAGCGACGCCGGGCGACGTAGACGATGTTGAGGTAGTGCTTGTTGATGACTGGATCGGCCCGACGACCTATCCGTTCGCGGATGGCGTCGAACAGCCGGGATCGTTGCGCGTCGGTCATCGCGATGTGGTTGGAGTACGTCCGGATCACGTCGATGTAGGCCTCGGCGGTATACGTCTGCGACCAGAGGTGGCGGGTCACCGTCGGTGGTTCGAACCAGCCGGACTCGGTGATGGCCGTGGCCAATGCCTCGTCGACGTCAGCCGGATCGGGCGGACCTCCGCGTGGATCGGCCTCCATGATCTCGTCGTATGTGTCCTGCATCTCGGCGAAGAAGCGGTCGCCGCCGTCGCGCGGCAACACATGACGGGTCTCCACAACGGCGAGGCTGCCACCGGGACGCAGCACCGATGCCGCCTTGCGATACCCCCGTTCCGGATCGACCCAGTGCCACATCGTCGCGGCGAACACGGCGTCGTACGGAGTCGCGTCAGACGGATTCCAGTCCTCGAACCGAGAGACCGTCACCGAGACGTTCGAGGCGAAAGCGACTCGCTCGGCCGCGATCGCCGCCAGCCGTGGTCCGGGTTCCACGGCGGTCACGTTCCATCCGCGTTTCGCTAGGGAGCGGGTCGCCTGTCCGGTCCCCGGGCCGACCTCGACGATCCGTGAGCCGGGCGCCAGGTCGGCCGTCCGCGCGACGTCGTCGAATACTGCGGCCGGATACGTCGGCCGCACCCGGTCATAGAGACTGGCGACTTGGTCGAAGACAAGTCCGTCCACGGGCCCAGTACAGCGCATCCGCCGGCAACGCCGGGCCACGTGGGGCGGATGGTGAGGCCAGACGGGGCGGATCGCCGGGCCAGATGGGGCGGATGAGCGTCAGAGGGCCTGGCTCACCGTGCTCATGTTGAAGTCGGGGATGCGGAGCGCCGGCGTGGCGGTACGGGGGAAGAAATCGCCCCACTCCCGGGAGAACGAGGGCTCGGTCTCGCTCGCAGCAGTGAACCGCTCGAGCAGGTCGATCGGGCTCTCGTTGAAGCGGAAGTTGTTGACCGCGCCGGTGACTTCGCCGTTCTCGACAAGATAGACGCCGTCGCGGGTCAGCCCGGTGAGCAGCAGGTTCTGGGGGTCGACCTCGCGGATGTACCACAGGCAGGTCAGGAGCAAGCCACGCTCGACGTCGGCGATCAGGTCGTCGATCGAGCCACTGCCGTCGTCGACCTTGACGAGCAGATTGTCGATCGCCGGCGTCACCGGGAGACCGGTGAGCTGGGCCGAATGCCGGGTCTGCGCGAGCGCGGACAGGGTGCCGTCGCTGATCCACTCGGTGCGCGCCAGCGGCAGCCCGTTGTCGAACACACTGCTGGTGCTCGACGAGGCGGCTGCCATGGCGAACGGCGAGCACTGCAGCCCTGGATAGGCCGGGTCCGAGTAGACGTTGACGCCGGTCTTGGTCAGCCGCTCGCCCACCCGGGTTCCGCCGCCTGCCTTGCTGTAGACGGTCTGGCCCTCGTGCGCGTCCCGGGCCGACGACGTCCAGTACGCATAGATCAGCAGATCGGCGACCGCGGCCGGCGGCAGGATCGTGTCGTAGCGGTCGGCCGGCAGCGCCACGATCTCCTTCGCCCAGCCGAGCCGGCGCTCCAACTCCGAATCGAGCGCCAGGGCGTCGACGTCGGAGAAGTCGCGGGTCGACTGCCCGACCCAGGCGGAGCGGCTCAGGTCGCCGGGCTTGCCGGTGATCCCGACATGCCCGGTGGGCTGGACGTGCCGTCGTCGCAGTCCGGTCGACGAGCCGAGGTAGACGGTGTCGACGGTGTGCTCGACATAGCCGTAGAGCAGCCGGTCGTCGGAGCGGGCCCGCGAGAACGCCTCGCCCAGCGCGGGCGCGAAGGTGTCGAAGACCGCGATCGAGGTCGTCTGCGGCTCGTCGTCCCAACTCGGGTCGCTGTCGCCATCGATCAGCGGGGCGGCGTCCTCGGCGGGGCCGGCCTGCCGGGCAGCGGCGTCCGCCGCCTCGACCAGGGCCCGCACCTCGTCGACGCCGGACGCGCTGCGGGTCAACGCGCTCGCGGCGACGCCCTGACCACCGTCGACGGTCGAGATCACCGTCACCTCGGAGGCCTGCATCATCCCGTTGGTGGTCAGCGTGTTGTTGGCCCAGCGAAGGTTGGCACTCGTCGACGCATCCACCAAGACGACGCAGCCGTCGGCGGTCGAGGCCTCGAGCGCCCGCTCGACCAGCTCTTGGGGACTGTTGCCGGTCATCGACCCGCCTCCGCTTGGGTGTTGAGGATTCGTACGCCGCGGAACAGCGCCGACGGGCAGCCGTGACTGACCGGTGCGACCTGTCCAGGCTGTGCCTTGCCGCAGTTGAACGCGCCGCCGAGCACCCAGGTCTCGGGACCGCCGACGGCCTCCATCGAGCCCCAGAAGTCGGTCGTCGAGCTCTGGTAGGCCACGTCGCGGACCTGGCCGGCCAGCTTGCCCTGCCGGATGCGATAGAACCGCTGCCCGGTGAACTGGAAGTTGAACCGCTGCATGTCGATCGACCAGGACCGGTCGCCGACGACGTACAGCCCGTCCTCGACGTTGCTGATCAGGTCATCGGTGCTCGGCCCGTCGTCGGCCGGCTGGAGCGACACGTTCGCCATTCGCTGGATCGGGATGTGACCAGGGGAGTCCGCGAACGCGCAGCCGTTGGAGCGACCCAGCCCCTGCATCTGCGCCATCCGGCGATCGAGCTGATAGCCGACCAGGGTGCCGTCCTTGACGATGTCCCACGACTGCGCCTGGACACCCTCGTCGTCGTATCCGATCGTGGAGAGGCCATGCTCGACGGTACGGTCGCCCGTGACGTGCATGACGGGGGAGCCGTACTTGAGCTTGCCGAGCTGGTCCCACGTCGCGAACGACGTACCCGCGTAGTTGGCCTCATAGCCGAGGGCGCGGTCGAGCTCGGTCGCGTGGCCGATCGACTCGTGGATCACGAGCCAGAGGTTGGACGGGTCGACGACCAGGTCGAGTACGCCGGCGTCGACCGATTTGGCGGACAGCTTCTCGGCCAGCAGTTCCGGGATCTCGCCGATCTCCTGATCCCAGTCCCGGCCGTCGACGAGGTACTCCCAGCCGCGGCCGACCGGCGGCGCGATGGTCCGCATGGAGTCGAACCGGCCGGTCGCCTCGTCGGTGCCGTGCGCGGTCACGTCGGGTTGCAGTCGTACGCGTTGCTGGGTCGTGGCGGTCCCGGCCAGGTCGGCGTAGTACTTGTTCTCGACGACCTGCTGCAGGACGGCGCTGACGTGGGAGACGGCATCGTGACCGAGCAGCCGGTGACTCCAGTCGGACAGCCGCTCGATCTTGTCGGATACCGGCACGGTCAGCGGATCGATGTCGTAGGACGACACCCACTGCACGTCGTCGTAGACCGGCTCCGGTGCCAGCTCGATGCGTTCAGAGCTGATCGCCGCCGACACCTGGGCGACCCGAATGGCTTCCTCCGCCGTCCGGATGGCGGCCTCGGCCGACAGCTCCACGCTGGCGGCGAACCCCCACGTGCCGTCGAGGACGACCCGTACCGCGAAGCCCAGATCCTCGCCGTCGTGGGTGCCCTCGAGGGCGCCGTCGCGAAGCCGGATGCTCTGGCTGCGGAGGCGTTCGAGCCGGAAGTCGGCGTGCTCGACGTTGAAGTCGCGGGCCCGTTGCAGCGCGGCATCGGCCAGGCGACGGAGAGGGAGCGCCAAGAAGCTGGCGTCGATGTCGTGCGGCATGGCGGCGAGCCTAACTTGTGGCCGAAGTGGGGCCGCTAACCGCGTCAGATCAAGCGATCCTGGTGGGTCAGGACCACCATCCGCTCGCCTCGGACAAAGCTCGCAAGACAGACACCGAACGTGTCGGCCACCTTGACGGCGAGACTCGAGGCGGCACCGACCGACACGATCACCGGGATCCGGGCGACGGCCGCCTTCTGGACGATCTCGAAGCCGAGCCGGCCGCTGACGGCCAGCGCGGCCGGGGGAGTGCGGCCGCGGTCGAGGAGTCGCTGACCGACGACCTTGTCGACGGCGTTGTGCCGGCCGATGTCTTCGCGCACGACGATCGGCGAGCCGTCGGCGTCGAACAGTCCGGCTGCGTGCAGTCCGCCCGTGGAGTCGAAGATGCGCTGCGCCGGACGGAGCCGGTCCGGGAGGCTGCGCGCCAGTTGCGCGTCGATGGTCGGCTCGACCGGCTGGGGTTCCGCTCCGATGTCGAAGACCGCGTCGATGCTCTGCTTGCCGCAGACGCCGCAGGCCGACGTCATCGCCAGGGTGCGATCGCTCCATCGCACCGGCGGTCGCGCCAGGTCGATCGAGACGACGTTGTACTCCTGCTCCGGAAGCAGGTTGACGTCGGTGCAGTACGCGACCGTGCGCACGTCGTCGATGCTGGTGAAGACGCCCTCCGCGTACGCCAGCCCGGCCGCCAGGGCGAAGTCGTGGCCCGGCGTCCGCATGGTCGTGACGAAGCCGCGCGCCGGCGCGTCCGGCCACGCCAGCCGGATCTCGAGCGGCTCCTCGGTCGCCAGCCGGTCCTCTCGTACGGTGACGTCGTCGCCATGCCATTCGCGCACGCGGACGCGTTCGGTGGGACCAGGTCGCCGGGCAGTCTTCACCCAATCAGTGTTGCACCGCGCGGGCACGGGACAGTAATGCCATGGATATCCGATTCGAGATGCGGTCGGACGACCCGCGATCCCAGTGGGAACGGATGATCGCGGGGGAGTGGTATCGCACCGACGCCGAGATTCTGTCGATCCAGCAGCAGCGGGCCCGGATCATGGAGGCGTTCAACGCCTGTCCGATGACCGACGTGGAGCGGCGACGGGAGCTGCTCGGCGAGCTCGTCGGCTCCGCCGGGCCTGATGCCGAGGTGCGGCCGCCGGTCTACGTCGACTACGGCAGCAACGTACGGATCGGGTCGGGAGTGTTCCTCAACAACGGCTGCGTACTCGCCGACGTCGCCTCCATCACGATCGGCGACGACGTCCAGGTCGGACCGTACGTGCAGTTCCTGACGCCGGTGCATCCGGTCGAGGCCGGGCCGCGTCGGGACAAGTGGGAGACCGCGCGGCCGATCACGATCGGCGACAACGTCTGGATCGGCGGCGGCGCCATCATCTGCCCCGGCGTCACCGTCGGATCCGACACGGTCATCGGCGCCGGTGCGGTCGTGACCAAGGACCTGCCGGCCGGTGTCGTCGCGGTCGGCAATCCGGCCCGCGTCGTACGCGACACCGGCTGACCGCCCCCGCGCCGACGCGCACCACTATGGCAACCCCCAGTGCGCCGCACTCACGCCGCGGCGCGAACCGCCAGTGCCTGGCGCAGATCGTCGACTCGATCGGCGACCGACCGCCGGAGGGCGGGTCCGAAGGCAGCGCCGCTCAACGAGGACTCCGCCAACTCCAACGTGCGATGCGACACCGCGTACTTGGGGAAGGCGAGGCTGGCGGTCTGGGCGACGACGATCCCCGAGCGCAACGCGGCCGTCGCGGGAAGGTCGTCGAAGTAGCGGTCGACGTACGGGGCGAGCAACTCGGCCTGGTCCGGCCACCAGAATCCCTCGCAGAGGGCGTAGACCTCGTAGTTGGACAGCGAGCCGTCGCCGACGATGCCGCGCCAGGCCACGTCCTTCGACTCCTCGCGGGGCAGGGCGGCGCGGCATCGCACGGCATGGATCGCGCCCTGCGCGGAAGGATCGCGGGTCAGCTCCGAGGCGATGTCGCCGTCTGTCACAGCGCCGAGTCGGGCCAGTTGGGTGAGCACCGGCCACCTCAACTCGGCATCCATCACCAGGCCCACGGGAGCCGAGCCGGTCAGCCAGCCGCGCAGCAGGTCCGGATCGTGCAGGAGTGGCAGCAGTCCGAGAGCGGCGGCCAACTGAAGGCCGGAGCCTTGCGGCGCGGTGTCGAGCCGGGCCCGGAGGCTGGCGGCCACCCGCTCGCGATGCTCGCTCGTGACCTCGGTGAACTGGCCGATCAGCACGGTGCTGGCCCAGTTGGCAAGGGCGCTCACCGCGATGTCCTCGGTCTCGTGGGGGAGTGCCACGCACAGCAGGTCGACCGCTGTCGACAGAGAGATCTCGGCGTCGGCGACCGCGTCCCGGACGGCGAGCCAGAGGGCGCCCCGGGTGACCGGATCGGAAACCTCGGCGAGCCGACTCGGCAACGCCGTCAGGGTGTCGGCGTCATAGCGAATCTTCGCCCACGTCTCGTCCTGCCCGTCAGTCACCAGCAGGTCGCCCGGCGCCGGTCGCCAGGGGAGTGGCGTGACATCGGAGGTCACGTCGAGCATTGCGTCGGAGACGCCGTCGCTCCCGATCCGCCGCAGTGTCAGCCGATGCGGACGCGAGGCCGGCCGATCCAGCGGCGGCGTGCGGTGCAGGGCGCCGTCGACGATCGTCAGGGTGTCCGGACCGCTGGTGCGCAGCCAGGCATCGGCCCACGCGTCGAGCTCGTGGGCGCCGGCCGCCTTCCAGGCTTCGAGGAGGTCGGCCAGCGTGGCGTTGCCATAGGCATGAGTCGTCAGGTGCCGGCGTACTCCTTCGAGGAACACGTCGTCGCCTAGATACGCGTTGAGCTGCTTGAGGACCGCGGCGCCTTTCGCGTACGAGATGCCGTCGAAGTCCGCAAGCGCCGACTCGGCGTCGACGGCGCCGTTTCCGGCGACCGGATGCGTGCTGGAGCGCTGGTCGGCGAGCATCCCCCAGTGCTTGCGTACATGGGCGAACTCCACCCAGGCATCGGTGAAGTCGGTCGCCTCGTCGCACACCCGGTAGGCCATGTACTCGGCGAACGATTCGTTGAGCCACAGGTCGTCCCACCACCGCATCGTGACGAGATCGCCGAACCATTGATGGGCCATCTCGTGCACGATGACGCGATACCGCCAACTGCGCTGACCCTTCGGCACTCGCGATCGGAAGACGAGCTCGTCGCGGAAGGTCACGCACCCGGGGTTCTCCATCGCGCCGGCATTGAACTCGGGCACGAAGGCCTGGTTGTAGTCGCCGAAGGGGTAGCGAATGCCGAACATCTCGTGGTAGGCGTCGAACGACTGACCGGTGACCGTGAAGATCTCGTCCGCGTCGGCGTCGAGATGCTTCGCGAGCGACTGGGTCGCGTGGATGCCGAGCCGGATGCCGTCGTGCTCACGGGTGATCGAGTGGTACGGGCCGGCGACGATGGTCCAGAAGTACGTCGACAGCGGTGGAGTCTCGTCGAGCCGCCAGCGACCCGGCTCCTCCTCATGGGCCCGGGCGTTGCCGATGACGGTCCAGCCGGTCGGCGCTGTCACCCGGGTTCGATAGACCGCCTTGAGGTCGGGCTGGTCGAAGCAGCCGATGATCCGGGGTGCCGCGTCGAGGAACGTCATGGCGTAGACGTAGGACAGGTCGTCGGCCGGATCGACGCTGCGATGCAGACCCTCTCCGTCGTGGCTGTAGGCCATGTCGGCCTCGATGACGAGCCGGTGTTCGCCGGCGGTCAGGCGCAACGGCAACCGGCCGTCCGACAGACCGGACGGATCGATCGGCTGGTCGTTCAGAAGCACCGACAGGAGGTCGAGCGGCCTGACGTCGACGAACGTCTCACCGTCGCGCGCTGTACGAAAGGCGATCTCCGATCGGGACCGGAAGACCTTGTCGCCTCGGGTCAGATCGAGGTCGACGTCGTAACTGGCGATGGAGAGGAGGTCCGCCCGAGCGCGGGCCTCATCGACGGTGAGACTGGGCATGGCGTCACTGTAATGGCCACCCGGTGTCAGTCAGGTCGATCGTCATCCCGCTTCGTCCCACCCATGAGGCTTTCGAGGATGGCGAACGGGATCCCGGTGAGGGCCTGACCGGACCGGCGTACGACCTCGTTGACACCGGTAGCGCCGTCGCGGGCCAGAGTGAACCCGTCGCCGAGTCGCCGCCACGCCCACTCGATGCGTTCGACCTCGTCCGCCGCGGTCGTCACGCGACGAAGCAGCCGGCTGGTCTCGGCGAGGCGGCGCCGCAGTCGCCGGGTCGCCACCAGCATGGCGACTCCGGCCAGCAGCACGGCGATGCCCGCGACGAGCAGGGCGCTAGTCAGCACGATGCACCTGGACGTCGGCCTCGACGCCGTACTCGCTCGAGCGCTCGCGGAACATCGTCACGGCGCGCTGGTAGACCAGACCACGCAGCAGGTCGGGCGTCACGGCCGACAGTGGTCGGGCCAACGAGGTCGAGCTTTCGGCCAGCTCGAACGGATTGAGGATCTCGATCGCGATCACCCGCCGGCCGCCCGCGCCCAGGGCTTCGACCAGGTCAGGCGGCAGGGCTCCGGCCCGGGCGGCGGCTTCACGTACCTCGTCGTCGAGGCGACGTGC
>JALDXR010000410.1:0-4046 GCA_032154865.1 Nocardioidaceae bacterium | reverse complement strand
CGACCTGATCGACGGCGAGATCGCCCGGCTCGAGGCCGAGCTCGCCGAGGCCGGCGGCTGACCTGGCCTACACACTCGATCCCGAGTCGCTGGCGATCATCACCGAGGCTGCCGAGCGGTCGCATCCGCGCCTCGCCGTCGAGTACGGATCGGGCGCGTCGACGCCGGTGCTCGCCGGGCTCGTCGGTCGGCTGATCTCGCTCGAGTCCGATCGGCGCTGGTACCAGGTGACGAAGGCGCGGCTCAATGGCGCCGGCAACGTCGACCTGCGGTGGTGCCGTCTCGCTCGGGGCACCTATCGCACGGTGCTGCCCGATGGCATCGACCTGGCGGTGATCGACGGGCCGCGTATCCGTGACGGTCGGCAGGGCACGCTCGGCCAGCTTTGGCCGCACCTCGTGTCCGGTGCTCTCGTGTTCGTCGATGACCTCCACCACCGGCCGGTGGCCCGGTGGGTCGACGACTGGCGGCTCGACCTCGGCGCCGAGGTGCTGCGACTCACCGACCGGCTCGGTGTCATCACCCGCTGAGAACGCGAAACTTGCGACTCAACCTGCGTTGACTAGTGACGCAAGGTGTGTCATACTTCCCCTGTCAGTCGCCACCGGCGACACCGACCCCACGAGGGACGCATGACCACCAACCGCCACCAGGCAGCGGCCGACAAGGCTCTAGCCACAGCCGAGGCTTGGCTAATCAAGGCAGACACGGCAACAACAACCGAGGCTCGCCAAGCGTCACTAGACGCAGCCGAACGATGGTTCGGGATCTTCGACCTAGCCATCGCCCATCTCACCGCCGAGGCGCACGCATGACCACCGACACCCGCACCCGCTGTCGCCGCTGCGATGGCTTCGGGTTCACCGGGCTTCGGCGCTGCACCGAGTGCAACGGCGTCGGGTTCCCGACCGCCGACGAGCGGGCACGGGCCCGGCGTCTGCAGCACGACCTCGCCGAGGCACTCGCCGACGAGCGGCGTCTCGACCGGTGGGCGTCGTGAGACGCCGCCGCAGCCGCGCCGAGATCCGTGATCTGCGTGAGGCCATCGACGCCCGCCTCGACCATGCCGAGCCCGAGTGGGCGGCGTTCGACACCGACGAGCTGCTGCTGGTCGACGCCGTGGCAGGCTGGGTGCTCGGCGAGAATCACGCCGCCCTGGACGACCTCATCGCGGTACAATCTGCGTCAACCGATACCGACGAAGGGACACCGTGAACGAGGACGTCGACCTTGCCGCCGCTGACGACGCGATAGAACTGGTCGACGACGCGATAGAACTGGTCGACGTGCGCGGCATCGTCGCCCGCACCAGGCTGTCGTATGAGGCGGTGCGGTCCCGCCGGGCTCGAGGTCGGCTGCCGGCACCCGGCTGGGAACTGTCGATCGGGCCGGTCTGGACCGCTGAGGTCATCGACGAGTGGGCCGAGCGGGTCGGGGTGAGCCGGTGATCTGCGACTGCGGTCGGGTGTTCGACTCGCAGTACGCCTACGCCGGGCACCGCAAGGCGCACCGCGGCGAGCCGGTGCCGTGCGGGACGACGAACGGCTACCGCCACGGCTGCCGCTGCGACGACTGCACCGCGGCGAAGTATGCCGTCGTCAAGGCGTACCGCGCCGCTCATCCCGGCTACGACGCCGAGCGCTCCCGCGTCGCCCGGGCCCGTCGTCGCAAGCCTCGTCCCGACCCGCCGGCGTGCGGGACGCCGGGCGGCTGGTGGCGGCACCACCGCTCCGGCGAGCCACCCTGTCAGCCGTGCTGGGAGGCGGTGCGCGACTACAACCGGAGTCGCCGCGCCATCCGTCGCCGCCGGGCACGCCGCGGCCACACCTGGCAGGTCGTCGCCGACCACCTCGAGGTCCACGGCCCGATCACCCGCGGCGCCCTGTTCGACCTGATCTGGGAGCGCCACCCCGACCTCTCCGAGGCCACGATGCGGGACGCCCTGGGAAAGTTGCGGCGCATCGGTGTCGCCGTGCTCGACCCCGAGGACCGGTGGCGCCTCGCTCGGGACTGGACCGAGATCCCTTCGCTCGGCGCGGCACGCGTGACGACGTGAGCGCTCCTGATAAGTGGGCAGACATCGACGAGGTTCGCTATCTGGACGCGCTCGACGCCTTCGTCGACCGCTACGACGTCGCGACCCTGATCGAACTGCTCGAGGACGCCACCCGGGTCGTCGAGATCCTCGGCAGTGCGCCTCGACGCCGTCGGATCAAGCCCGCCCTACGCGCCGCGGTGCTCGCCCGGGACGGGAGACGATGCCGATACTGTCTCCGCACCATCGGCCCTCGCACCCGGTATCACCTCGACCACGTGATACCTCACAGCGCCGGCGGGCCGACCACCGCCGACAACCTCGTCGTCGCCTGCGTCGGATGCAACTATGCCAAGCGCGCCTACCGGGGCTGGAAGTGCCTGGACTGCGGGAACCTCGTGTTCGACCAGCATCGCCCTCGTGAGTGCGAACCGTCGACCGAGATCCCGTCGCTCGGCGCGGCACGCTGATACGCTGCCGTCGTCTGGGTCCCGACGAAGGGACTCGCCGAGGATGGGAAACGGACTCTTGTCGTACCGATTCTGGGTCGACTCGGTCGAGCGGGCGGTGAAGGCGGCAGCGGCGGCCGTGCTGTCGCTGATCGGACTCGAGGCGAGCTTCGACGTGTTGCGCACCGACGTGTCGACGTGGAAGGTCTACCTGGGTTCGGCTGCCGGCGCCGCGTTCGTGTCGGTGCTCACGTCGATCGCCTCGCACACCCGCACCGGCACGGCGTCGGTGGTGCGCGACCCGAACGCCGTCGTCGCCGCCCAACAGCGCCAGTGACACTCGACGTCGGCGCGCTCCCGCGGTTGCGCCGGTTGCGGGAGCTGGTCGAGCTGTCCGCCGGCGGCTCGCCGACGCTGCTCGACCACCAGCGCCCACCCGCCGACGACTGGCGGTTCTGGCTGCTGCAGGCGGGCCGCGGCGCCGGTAAGACGCTTGCCATCTGTTGGTTCCTGGTCACCCAGGCCCGGACCCGGCCGGGGCTGCGGGCGAGGATCATCGGCCCGACCGAGGGCGACGCCATCGAGTCGTGCGTCGAGGGACCGTCCGGGGTGCTGGCGCTGGCTCCGGAGGTCCGCTGGCGCCCGTCGGCGCCCGGGGGTGCCCGGCTCGTCTGGCCGAACGGGTCGGTGGCGCTGGTGCTCGGCACGCCGACCATGCGGGACGTGGCGCGGCTCCGGGCGTCGGGCAACCGGCACCTCGACGTGTGGGAGGAACTCGCCGCCAACCCGATGCTCGCCGAGGCGTGGCCGCAGGCGCAGTTAGGGCTGCGGCTCGGCGACAATCCGCAGACGGTCGGGGCGACGACGCCGGTGCCGTCCCCGGCGTTCAGGGCCATCGTCGCCGAGGCCGACCACGTCACGAGGGCGAAGCTCGACGACAACCCGCACCTGAACCCGGCATGGCGGTCGCTCATGGTCGACAAGTACGGCGGCACGTCGCTCGGCGAACAGGAACTCTCCGGCGAGCTGCTCGACGAGGTCGAGGGCGCGCTGTGGTCGCTCGACGGGATCGACCGTGTCGCGGAGGCGCCCGATCTCTCCCGGGTGGCGGTCGCGGTCGACCCGTCGGGCTCGACGTCCGGCGACGAGCAGGGCATCGTGAAGGTGGGGCTCGCCGCCACCGGGCACCTGTACGTTCTCGCCGACCGGTCGTGCCGCAAGTCGCCCGAGGGGTGGGCCGCCGAGGTGGCTCGCCTGGTCACCGAACCGCCGGTCGCCGACGCTGTCGTCTGGGAGTCGAACTACGGCGGCGAGATGGTGCGCGCCACCCTCGACGCCGCCGGCATCGCCGTCCCGCTGGTGAAGGTCACTGCGTCGCGCGGCAAGCGGCTGCGGGCCGAGCCGGTGGCGCTGCTGTACGAGCGGCGACTCGTGCACCACGTCGGGATCTTCCCGCTGCTCGAGGGCCAGATGACGCTGTGGGTTCCCGGCGACGAGATGAAAGGTTTCATGGCGATCGATTGCTCCAACCCTACGAGCGAGTCGAAGTGGGTGGTGAGGAT
>JALDXR010000033.1:0-14006 GCA_032154865.1 Nocardioidaceae bacterium | reverse complement strand
CGCCGGGCGTGTCTCGCAATTTGGCTCCCGCCAGTGAAGCGGCCGCGCGCGGGACGGCCGGAACGTTCAATACCCGTCGGCCGGCGGGGCATACCGTCGAGGCATGGCAGTCGACCTCGCCGCCGCCCGCGGCTTCATGACGGCCCACGCCCGCCTGCTCGACCGGCACCGGTTCGACCTGCTCCTCGGCGCGGGCTCCGCCGACGCCGCGCTGCACGCCCTCGGCGGCTATCGCAACTCCGACGGCGGGTACGGCTGGGGCCTCGAGCCAGACCTGCGTTCCTCCGAGAGCCAACCCAGCTCGGCGTTGCACGCGTTCGAAGTGTTCGCCGACGTCGCACCGCGAACCTCTCCCGACGCGGTCGCCCTGTGCGACTGGCTGCAGAGCGTGACGCTGGACGATGGCGGACTACCGTTCGCCCTCCCACTGACCGATGCGACCGGCAGCGCACCGCACTGGGCCGACGCCGAGCCGTACCCCTCGTCGCTTCAGATCACCGCCATCGTCGCCGCGAAGGCTCACCAGGTCGCCGACCACCATCCGGCCGTCGCCGCGCATCCCTGGCTCGCCGGGGCGACCGAGTACTGCCTTCGAGCCGTCAACGACTGGGAGGGTTCGATCCACGCGATCGAGCTCGCCTTCGCGGTCCAGTTGCTCGACGCCGTCCACGACCAGCATGCGGAGGCCGAGGTCCTGCTCGACAAGCTCGGTCGGCACATCCCGGACACCGGGGTGGTGCCGGTGACGGGCGGGAGCGAGGGCGAGTCCATGCGGCCGCTGGACTTCGCACCGCTGCCGGACCGGCCGGTTCGACGCCTGCTCCCGGCCGCGGCGGTGGACGCCGACCTCCAGCGGCTCACCGACGGCCAGCAGCCCGACGGCGGCTGGCGCGTCGACTTCGCGGCCTACTCACCGGCCGCGAGCCTCGACTGGCGCGGCTACGCGACCGTGTCGGCCATATCCACTCTCCGCGCCAACAGGCTCCTCTGACCCGCCACGCCAGCCCGGCTCAGCCCACCCTTGGCGGTAGGCGAATTGCGAGACACGCCGGCGTGTTTCGAAATCTGGCTACCGCCAGTGAAGCGGCCCACCCGCTAGTCCAGGTCGTCGTTCCAGCGGGGGTCGTTGTCCCAGGCCTCGTTGCGCTCCTTGACCTTCTCGAGCGCCCGGGCCGCCTCCGCCTCGGTCGGGTAGGGCCCGAGCCGGTCGCGGCCGGGACAGCCGTTCGCGCCCTCGACGGCATGGTGGACGAGGCAGTAGTAGTACTTGTCCCTCATCGCGAGCCTCCACAGTCGGACACCACCACCGTACGACCCAGACTGCCTGGTTGCCCGCCCCTCTAGACTCGCCTTCGTGACTGTGCTCGCCCCCGCTGCCATCTCGCCGCGCCGGCCGGTCCCGGACTCGATCGAGCGTCCGGAATACGTCGATCGTCCGCAACCCGCGCCGTTCACGGGGTCCGAGGTCAAGGACGCCGAGACGATCGAGCGGATGCGGGTCGCAGGCCGGATCGCGGCACAGGCGCTGGACGCCGTCGAGGCGGCGATCGCGCCGGGCGTGACGACCGACGAGCTGGACCGGGTCGGGCACGAGTTCCTGGTCGACCACGGCGCCTACCCGTCGACGCTCGGCTACAAGGGCTTCCCGAAGTCGCTGTGTACGAGCGTCAACGAGGTCATCTGCCACGGCATCCCGGACGCCCGTCCACTGCAGGACGGCGACATCGTCAACGTCGACATCACCGCCTTCATCGGCGGCGTGCACGGCGACACCAACAAGACCTACCTGGTCGGCGACGTCGACGAGGCGAGCCGGCTGCTCGTCGAACGCACTCGCGAGGCGACGATGCGAGGCATCAAGGCGGTACGGCCGGGCCGACGGGTCAACATCGTGGGCCGGGTGATCGAGTCGTACGCGAAGCGATTCGGCTACGGCGTCGTGCGCGAGTTCACCGGCCACGGCATCGGCGAGTGGTTCCACTCGGGCCTGATCATCCCGCACTTCGACACGTCGCACTTCGATGACCTGATCGAGCCGGGTATGACGTTCACCGTCGAACCGATGCTGACGCTCGGCACCCACGAGTGGGACATCTGGCCGGACAACTGGACCGTGACGACCAAGGACAAGTCGCGATGCGCCCAGTTCGAGCACACCATCTACGTCACCGATACGGGTGCGGAGATCCTGACCCTGCCGTGACTCCGCCGACGTGAACACGGTGGGCTGCGGACCGACTCCGCACCGGACAAGTTTGTGGCCAGGATCGGCGGTTGGGCCGATCTGGGGCTGAAACTGCGATGACCATGCGCTTCGATACCCCCGAACGCGGTCGATCCGGCCTGGCCGGCCGATCACCACTGCATCCCGAACCGTTCGGAGCATGATGGAGATGACACCGGCGATCGCCCCGGCGGCACCGGGTGGGCGAGCCTGGCGAACCGAGCAGCGCGACGCCGTGCTCCGGTTCGCCGCTCGGTCGGCACTCCCCGGCGGCGGGTTCGGCTGGCTCGACGCCAACGGCGACATCGACTCGTCGCGAGACCTCGAGCTGTGGATCAACGCCCGGATGACGTACGTGTTCTCGCTCGAGTCGCTGCTGGACGGGAGCCTGCATCCCCTGGCCGAGCAGGGCGTACGCGCGCTCCGCACCCTGTTCGCCGACCCGCGGCACGGCGGCTGGTATCGGTCGGTCCGATCCGACGGCACTCCGGTGGAGACGACGAAGGGCTGCTACGAGCACGCGTTCATGGTGCTGGCCGGCTCGACGGCCCACGTCGCCGGTGTTCCTGGCGCCGACACCCTCCTCGAGGAGGCGCTCGCCACGCACTCCGGTCGCTTCTGGGACGAGCGGACCGGACGCTGTCGCGAGTCGTGGAACGCCGACTGGACCGAGCTCGAGGCGTACCGCGGCGTGAACAGCAACATGCACACGGTCGAGGCGTACCTGTTCGCCGCCGACGCGACCGGCGACCCGATCTGGCGGCATCGCGCCCTGTCGATCTGCGAGCGGCTGATCAACGACGCCGCCCGGAACAACGGCTGGCGGGTCCCGGAGCACTTCGACGGCGACTGGCACGTGGACCTGGACTACAACGCCGATGCACCGGCCGATCCGTTCCGGCCGTACGGCGCCACGCCGGGTCACGGGTTCGAGTGGGCGCGGCTGCTCCTCGCCGCCGAGGCGAGTCTCGACGATCCGCCGGAGTGGATGCTGGAGGCGGCCACCGCCCTGTTCACCAACGCGGCTCGCGACGGCGCCCCCGACGCCGACGGCACCCTGGTCTACACCACCGACTGGTCGGGACGGCCGGTCGTCCGCGAGCGCTTCCACTGGGTGCTCGCGGAGGCGGTCGCGGCCGCCGATGCCCTCGCCCGCCGGACCGGCGATGCGATCGGCGTCGAGGAGGCGGGCCGGTGGTGGGCGGCGATCGACGAGCACTTCGTCGACCGCGCCGTGGGGAGCTGGTATCACGAGCTCGGCGACGATCTACGCGTCTCGTCGCGGACCTGGAGCGGCAAGCCCGACGCGTACCACATCGTCAACGCCATGCTGCTTCCCGACCTGCCGCTGGCGCCGTGCCTGGCGACCGCGCTGGCGGCGGCGTAGCGACAGCGCTCAGTCGACCCGGTCGAGCAGCTGGCCGCCGAGATCGGTGGTCGCGTGCAGCACGCGATTGCGATCGCGCCGACTGCTCACCAGACCGGCCGCCCGCAGGGCCGAGGCGTGCTGGCTCGCACCACTGACCGAGATCCCGAGTCGCCGGGCCAGCTCGGTGGTCGTCGTCCCACCGTCCAGGGAGCGGAGCACTGCTGCCCGGGTCCGGCCGATCAGCGCGGCCAACGGGTCGCCGGTGGCCGGTCGACCGCCCCACATCGCGTACGCCTCGGCGATGTCCGGCGGCGCCGGCACGAGGAGCAGTGCCCGTCCTCCGTCGAGCGGGAACAACGGGATGGGGACCCGACCGCAGAACACCGACGGCACGATGACGAGACCGCGGCCGCCAAGGTGGGCATCGAGCGGCTCGGGCACCCACGGCGCCGCCTTGGCGATCTCGAGGATCGGCGGCCGCCACCGAATTCCGGGATGCAACCGCTCCAGGAGATGTTCCACTCCGTGGTCGCTGAGCAGTCGACCCAGCCTGGCCCGCTCCGCGGCGAGATGGTCGAGCATCGACGTCCAGTACGGCGCGACCAGCTGGTCGTGGGTGCGCCACAGCTCCTGGGTCAACGCGTCGCGCGCCTGCGGCCGGGCCTCGTCGAGGCCGGACAGCCAACCCGGAAGCCGCTCACGCGGGAACGCCGCGAGCTCGGTCCGGAGATCGGCGGCCGGCCGCGCGGCCAGAAGATCCACTCCGCGCTCGAAGGACTCGACCTCGCCGACGAGCGTCAGCAGATCGACGACCAGACCCGGCATCGGTCGCAGGTAGCGGCCCAGCTCGGCCCGCCGCACGTTGAGCACGGGTCGGATCTGCTCCCGCCAGGGCCGAAACGGTGCCGCCGGCCGGCGCTCGCTCAGCGCACCGAAGCAGAGCACTGTTTCGGCCCAGGGTCCCCAGGTGGTGGCCACCCGGGTCCGAGCCAGATCGTCGGCGCTGAAATGCACCCGCATCATGACTCGACTCCACCTCCGAGCCCATCGTCGCCGGAATCGCTGTCGACCGGGTCGAGTTTCTGTCACGATTCGCGCCCAAACGGCCGGACCGAGGTGTTTCAGCCAGGCCTGAACGTCGTCGTACTCGACCGATCGGCGCGGCAGGCTGACCGGACGTCGCCGTCGGTACGGGAGGAACCGTGATCCATCAACGCGTCGTCACCAGCGGCCTGGTCGCCGCCTTGCTCGCCACCCTGGGACTCGTCGGAAGTGACCCGGGCCTGGCTGTTGAGCCGCTACCGGCCAAAGCGGTCCCCAAGTCCGCTCCCCCGGTCGCTCCGGAGCTGGTCGATCCGGCGCCGTGCGACGGCGAGCCGGACTTCACCTGCAGTACGCTGCGCGTCCCGCTCGACCACACCGGCAAGATCGAGGGCCGGCTCGACCTGGCGGTCGCGGCCGCGAACAACGCCGACGCACCTCGCGGCGTTCTGCTGCTGCTCACCGGCGGTCCCGGCCAGCCCGGCGTCGGCTTGCTGTCCCGGGTCAAGACGTATCTCGCCCCGGACGTCCGCGAGGCCTACCGCCTGGTCGTCCTCGACCAGCGCGGCACCGGACAAGGCGCCATCGACTGCACCGCGCTGCAGGAATCGACCGGCGGATCGGACTTCCTGACCCCGCCGCCCGAGGACGTCGATGCCTGTGCCGCCGAGATCGGCGCGGCGCGCGACTTCTACTCGACACCGGACACCGTCGCCGACATCGAGCTGCTGCGCCATGCCCTCGGCTTACGCCAGATGACCCTCGACGGAGTGTCGTACGGGACCTTCGTGGCTGAGCACTACGCGCTCGCGTACCCGTCGCGGGTGCGATCCCTGGTGCTCGACTCGGTCGTGCCGCAGGACGACTACGACCCGATGCTGCCGGACTCGGCACACGCACCGGCGCGAGTGCTCCGCGACGCGTGCGCTGACGACCCGGAGTGCACGACGGATCCGGCCGCCGACCTGGCCTGGGTGGTGCGCCATGGCCGGATCAACGGACAGCCGATCAACCCCACCCGGCTTCTGGAGTCGCTCACGATCCTGAGCATCGACCCGTTCGATCCGGGCTTCCACGGCGTCCCGGCGATGCTGCACTCGGCACGCGAGGGTGACACGACCGTGCTCGAGCAGTTCCTCGACTCGGCCACGAGCATCGGCACTCCGGCTGATCAGCTGTCGGCCGGGCTCCATCTCGCGACGGTGTGCACCGATCTGGCCTTCCCGTGGGGCGACTCGGCGACGCCGGTGCCGCTGCGACCGCTCCTGTTCCGCGCAGCCCTCGCGAGGATCCCGGCGCGGGCGTACTGGCCGTTCGAGAAGTCGATCGCACGCCTCGGCAACCCGATCGCCGGCTGCTCGCGCTGGCCCGAGACCCGGCCGGCGCCGTATGCCGACCGCGAGAAGATCACGGCGCCCGCGCTTCTGCTGTCCGGCGAGCACGATCTCTTCACCCTCCGGGCGTGGGCTGTCGAGCAGGCAGATCGGATGCCACGCGCCGAGCTGGTGCGCTTCCGCGGCCGCGGGCACGCACTCCAGACCAACGAGGCGGGTCGGGCAGCGGTCCGCGACTACCTGCTCGGATGACCTAGCCCTGGCGGGCTCGAATCGGGAGGTGCACCCGCAGCACCGTGTCGCCCGGCTTCGAGTCGATGGTGATCGCGCCACCGTGACGGTCCTCGACGATGCGCCGCGCGATGTCGAGACCGAGTCCGGTGCCCTTGCCGACGTCCTTCGTCGTGTAGAACGCCTCGAACGCCCGAGCCACGACGTCCGGATCCATGCCGGGTCCGGTGTCGCCGATCTCGACGACGACGCCGGATCCGGCGGCCCGCGTGGTCAGCCGGAGCGTTCCGCTGCCGTCCATGGCATCCACCGCGTTGTCGATGAGGTTGGTCCAGACCTGGTTGAGCTCACCGGGGTAAGCCTCGATCCGCGGGACGTCGGCACTGTATTCCCGTACGAGGACGATCCCGTCGCGAAGCCGGTGGCCGAGCATCACCAAGGTGCTCTCGATGCCGTCGGTGATGTCGATGGACTGGATCGACGCCCGGTCCATCTGGGAGTACGACCGGACCGCGTCGACCAGCTCGGAGACGTGTCGGGTCGCGTCCTGGACCTCGGTGAGCAGCGTCTTGGCGGAGTACGTACTCGCCACCCACTCCAGACCGGGTCCGAGTGCCGGGCCGTCCAGCACCTCGGCGACCCGCTCGCACCAGGCGATGTCGACCCCGGCGGCGACGAGCGGCGGAGCGATGACCCAATCGCGATCGACGTCGTGACTGGTCAGCCAGGTCGACAGCTCGTCCTCCTTGTCCGCCGCCTCCAGCGGATCCAGCACGATCGGCCGTGGCTCGATCTCGCGGCGCAGCGCGTCGAGGGCACCGACCTGCTGGGGCGAGAGCACGCCCGAGCACAGCCGCGCGAACGACCCGATCAGGGTCTGGCAGACGTCGTCGAGGGCATCGGCGGACCGAGTCGCGGCTGCGGCCGGATTGTTGAGCTCGTGCGCCAGACCGGCCGCCAGGGTCCCGAGGGTGACCAGCGACTCGCGCTGCCGCACGGTCGACTCGATGTTGCGCGCCGTACCGAACACGCCTTGGACGATGTGGCCCCCGAAGGGGAACCAGGCATCGGTCAGGGCGCGGAGATCCGCAGCGGGCACTCGCAACACCCGGCCCTCGACCAACCCGCGGCCGGTCGCGAGGTAGACGCCGTGCTCGTCCCACGCCCGGAATCCGCCGGCCCAGCGACCGGGCACGTCCATCCGGCCGACCACGGTCTCCTCACGGCCGACGCGTCGCACGAGCTCGAGAGCGCCCTCGACGAGCACCCACCAGTGGTCGCCGTGATTGCCTTCGTGGAACAGCTCGACGCCCGGCTCGATGGCCACTTCGTCGCCGGCCGCTATCAGGTCGGCGAGCTGGTCGTCGGTCAGCCCGTCGAACAGGCTCAGGGCACGCAGGTCGTCGACGCGCATCAGATCGTCGCCAGGTAGCGGTGGACGAGATAGACCGACATCGCGCCCTCGCCGACGGCCGACGCGACACGTTTCATCGAGTCGAGGCGAACGTCCCCGGCCGCGAACACGCCGGGCACGCTCGTCTCGAGGGTGTACGGCGGCCGCGACGGCAACGACCAGCTACCGGCATAGTCCGGAAGGAGGAGGTCGCCACCCGTGACGACATAGCCCCGCTCGTCCCGTACGACCTCGGATCCGAGCCAGTCGGTGCGCGGTGACGCGCCGATGAAGGCGAACAGCCAGCTCGACGGCACGGTCTCCTCCTCATCGGCGCATCGGATCGTGAGCTCCTCCAGATGCCCGTCGCCACGACAGCCGACCACCCGGCTCTGAAAACGCACCTGGATCTTCGGCTCCTCCATGATCCGCTCGATGAGGTAGCGGGACATCGTGCGCTCCAGCGAGTCGCCTCGGACGACCATCACCACCCGGCCGGCGAACCTGGCGAGATTGAGCGCCGCCTGGCCGGCCGAGTTGGCGGCGCCGACGATGTAGACGTCGTCGCCTTCGCACTGGCTCGCGTCGCTCGCGTCCGCGCCGTAGTAGACGCCCCGACCGGTGAACTCGTCGACACCGGTGGCCTCGAGGCGTCGGTAGGACACACCGGTGGCGACGATGACGGACCGCGTTTCGAGGTCACCCGCGCCGTCGAGCACCACGGCGCGTACGGGGCCGCGGGTCTGGAGGCCGACGACGTCGCGCGCGAGCACCATCTCGGCGTCGAACCGGGTGGCCTGCGTGACGGCGCGCTGGGTGAGATCGGATCCACTCAGGCCCTTCGGGAAGCCGAGATAGTTCTCGATCCGCGCACTCCGGCCGGCCTGACCGCCAGGGGCCTCCCGCTCGACGACCACCGTGCTCAGGCCCTCCGACGCGGCGTAGACGGCGGCCGCGAGACCGGCCGGGCCGGCGCCCACGATGCAGACGTCGTAGAGCGGCTGGTCGGCATTGGTGTGGAGATGCAAGGCACCGGCGAGGTCGAGCGTCGTCGGCGCACGCAGTGGATCAGCGTCCGGAAACAGCACCAACGGCAGATCATCCGGCGTCGTCTCGGCGAGCCCGGTCAGTCGCTGGGACTCGGTGGCGTCGCGCTCGATGTCGTACCACCGGTAGGGCACATGATTGCGAGCCAGGAACGTCTTGACCTCGTGGCTGCGCTCGGACCAGCGATGACCGATCACCCGTACGTCGGATGTCTCGTCGGGGTTGGCCCGGCGCCACTCCTCGAGCAGGTCGTCGACCACGGGGTACAGCCGCTCCTCGGGTGGATCCCACGGCTTGAGCAGGTAGTAGTCGAGACCGATGTCGTTGATCGCCTTGATGGCGACGCCGGTGTCGGCGTACGCCGTGAGCAGCAACTGCTTGGCTCCGGGCGCGTGGGCACGCGCCTGCTCCAGCATCTCGATCCCGGTCATCTCCGGCATCCGCTGGTCGGACGCGATCATCGCCACCGGCTGGTCGCGCAGCGCGAGCCTGGTCAGCACGCCGAGTGCCTCGCGGCCCGAGGTGACCGGGACGACCCGATAGGCCGAGCCGTAACGGCGCTTCAGATCCCGGGAGAATGCGGCCGAGACCCTCGGATCGTCGTCGACAGTCAGGATGGCGGGCTTGCTCACAGCTCCAGCTCGCTCCGGTCGCCGCACCTGTGAAGACGCTGCGTTGGACGGTTCACTCGCAAGCTAGATCACCTCGGAGTCCGGCTCAGGCGACATCAATGGCTATACGTAGGAGGCTCGAAAGCCCTGCACAGATACCTATCGGGCGGGATTCATCCGGCCCTGTCAAGGTCGGGGCGACTACTTCGACTGCATCGATCGGGCGGACACGATCGAGGAGATGGACGCCTGCGACTGACGCCGACGACAGGCGCGAGGCCCACGGACAGCTCGATCGAGGGCTAGTGTTGCGGACCGCGCGACCGACCTGGAGGGACAACCATGGCAGTCCTGCGGATCCGATATCACGACCAGGAGAGCTCCACAATGACGACGAGACACTCGCCAAGCTGGTCGTCATGGTCGACGAGAGCATCAGCCGGCGAAGTGGCATCTGGCTGAACATGCTGCTCCCCGACTCGGACGAGGAGCCGACCCTGCTTCTCACCGGAGACCATCGGCCGAACCGCATGGTGTGGGTACCGGCGTCACGGATCGACATCGAGGCGCGGTTCGACGGAGTAACCCCCGGCCAGGCCAGGGCACTGGCGGTCCTCGGCAATGGCCCGCCCGGTGGAACGGCCAGCGAGATCAGCCCGGCGGATGCCGGAACGGCATGAACGGCATTTCGTTCGGAATTGGTCGACGCCGCTGCGTAACGCTTCGGCTACTGCGTGCGATGTAGCAGTAAAGACCCCCGGTTGGAACCCGAGACAGCCGGGGGTCGACCACGTTCCCGGGCCGGCCGCGGCGCCGGATGTAGTGGACGAGCCGGCCTGTAGGCCGGATTCTGTGCGGCGCGTGTCGTGCGCCCGGCGGCCATCCATCTCCGGGGCAGCGTTGCCGATGCCCTCGTGCGGCCTACCCGCGGACTCGGGCGAGCAGCCCTCGATCGTCCGCGCGGCACGGCGGACCGTACCTTCTTGGCCTTGCTCCGGGTGGGGTTTACCCAGCCGCTCCGGTCGCCCGGAGCGCTGGTGGTCTCTTACACCACCGTTTCACCCTTGCCCGCACCCGGCGAACGCCGGGCCGTTGGCGGTCTGTCTCTGTGGCACTATCCCGCGAGTCGCCTCGGGTGGGTGTTGCCCACCACCCCGCTCTATGGAGTCCGGACCTTCCTCGGCGGACGGCAAGGCGCCGCCCGACGCGGCCGCCCGGCCGGCTCGTCCACCGGTCAGGGTAGCGCCGAAGGGCGATGCGACGTCCGCCCTGGGTGGTCGGGTCAGGCGGCGATCAGGCCGTACTCGATGGCGGTGGCGCCGGTGTCGACGGTTGCCGCCGACATCATCGAGACGACGCCGATGATGAGAGCCAGGGTGGCGAGGGCGAAGAGGACGGCGATAAGCCCGAAACGTAGGCGGCTGGTGCCCGACATGGCGACCTCCATGGATGCGGAAAGAGTCTCACCCACAGTTCGGTGCCGTCGGCCGCGCGGATGGCCATGGCGGTCGCGCCGTCAGGACGCGACGTACGAGAACAGCTTGACCGCCGAGATGCCGTCGGCCCACCAGGCGACCATCGAGATCGACGCCGGGGCGAGGTGCAGGTGGTGGATGACCTCCATCGGAGCCTGCAGCGTCTCCCGGAGGATCATCTTCATCGGCGTGACATGGCTGACGACGATGATGGTCTCGCCGGGGTATTTGTCCAGCAGGCGCCGCAGTGCCACCTCGGTCCGAGCCGCTACCTGGTCGATGGATTCACCACCCGGTGGAGCGACCGCGGTCGAGCCGATCCAGGCGGCGAACTCGTCCGGCCAGCGCTCCTGCACCTCGGGATAGGTACGGCCGTCCCACTCGCCGAAGTCGGCCTCGGCGAGGTCGTCGTCCACGTCGACGTCGAGTCCGAGGCGCTCGGCGACGATCGCGGCGGTCTGTTGGCAGCGCCGCAGGGGTGACGAGTGGACCGCGACGATCGTGTCGCTGAGCTGGGGATCGGTGGCGGACGCGCGCCACTGCCGAAGCCAGTCGGCGGCCCGGCCGGCCTGCGCCTCGCCCTCGGCGTTGAGCGAAGGGTTCGAGCCGCCGGAACCGCTGAACATCCGGCCGAGCGTGTGATCGGTGACGCCGTGCCGCAGCAGGATCAGCGTCGTCGGCGTGCCGGCGTCCGGCGGCCGCCATCCGACCAGCGGCTGCCCGACCGGCGCCGACGCGGACGTCGGATTGCTGCCTCCCGAGCCGACCGTGTCGATTCGCGATCCGGGGCCCTCGTCGAGACAGCGGTTGAGCAGGGCGTCCGCGGCGGCGTTGTCGGCGCGTGGCACCCAGGTCCACGTGACGTCGACCGGCGCCGTGGCCCGAGCCTGCAACGCGAGCGGCCGCAGCCCGGCGTGCTTGATCTTCCAGCGACCGGCCATCTGCTCCACGACGAGTTTGGAGTCCATCCGTACCTCGACGGCGGCGTCCGGCGCGTGCTCTCGTACGAGTTCGAGCCCGGCGATCAGGCCGCGATACTCGGCGACGTTGTTGGTCGCCTCGCCGATGTGCTCGGCCCGCTCGGCCAGCAGCTCACCGGTGTCGGCGTCGCGGATCAGCGCTCCGTACGCTGCCGGGCCCGGATTGCCTCGCGAACCCCCGTCGGCCTCGACGATCACCCGGTCGATCGCCATCAGATGCCCGAATCCTGCGTGCGTACGAGGATCCGGTTGCACTCGGGGCACCGCAACACCTCGTCATCGGGTGCGGACCGGATCTCGGCCAGGTCAGCCTCGGTGAGCTCCAGGCGACAGCCCTCGCACCGCCGTCGTCGCAGCGCGGCCGCACCCACCCCGCCGAGCTGGGTGCGCATCCGCTCGTAGACCGCCATCAGCTGTTCGGGGATGTCGGCGATCAGGCGCTCGCGCTCGCCGGTGGCCTCGGCCGCGGCCGCGTCGAGCTCGTTGACCGCTTCGTCACGGGTCGCGGTGACGGACTCGGTGGCGGTGCCCAGCTCGTCGGCCTCGGCCGCGATGCCACTCAGCTCCGACTGCAGCGTCTCGAGTTGCTCCATGACCTCGAGTTCGGCGTCCTCGAGCACGCCGATCCGACGATCCAGCGCCACGATCTCGCTCTGCAGTTGCTCCAGCTCGCGTGGCGACGACACCTGTCCCGCTTCGAGTCGCTGCTGGTCGCGTACTCGCCGGGCCTTCACCTGCTCGACGTCGGCATCGGCCTTCTTCTGGTCACGCGTCAGGTCGGCGATCTGCGTGTCGAGCTCGACCCGGCGGCGCTCGAGTACGGACTGCCGCTCGGCCAACTCGGCGAGCTCGGCGTGCTGCGGCAGGTTCTTCTTGCGATGGGCCAGTTGCTGGAGCGTGCTGTCCACGGTCTGCACATCGAGCAGGGTTCGGACGGCGCTCGGATCGGCTTTCAGTGGGGGGCTCCTCGGCTCATGGGGATGTGACCGGTCCACGGGTCGGTGACGATGGTGGACACGCGGGTCTCCACGGTAATGCCCTGCGCGGCCAGAGCGGCAGTGAGCATCCGCTCGGCCACCGGGAGCCAGGTCCACTCCGCCGCCCAGTGCGGTACGTCGATCAGGGCCGGGGCACCGTGCTCGCGCAACTCCGATGCCGGATGGTGCCGCAGGTCGGACGTGACGTAGACGTCGGCGCCGCTGGCCCGCACCCGATCGAGCAGGAAGTCGCCGGCGCCGCCACACAGCGCGACAGTACGAATCGGCTGCTCGGAGTCGCCGGCGACCCTGGCGACGCCGGCGGTACTCGGCAGTGCGGCGACGACCGCGGCCGCGAAGTCGCGCAGCGTCATCGGCTCCACGAGCTGGCCGATCCGGCCGCTGCCGGCCAGGCTTGGCTGGTTTGCGAGCTCGTAGACGTCGAAGGCGGCTTCCTCGTACGGGTGGACCGCTCGAAGGGCCGCAACGACCGCGTCGCGCCGGGTCCGCGGAACCACCATCTCGACGCGGATCTCCGCGACCTCTTCGATGGCCCCGACCTCGCCGATCGTGGGATTGGCGTCGGGCGTCGGGCGGAAGGTCCCCGTCCCCGGCGAGGTGTACGCGCAGCGCTCGTAGGCCCCGATGTCACCGGCGCCGGCCGCTGCCAGGGCGTCGAGGACCGTGGCCGTAGCGGCCTGGGGAACGAAGGTGACGAGCTTGTCCTGCGGGTCGTCCGGCTGGGGCGCGATCGGCTCCGCGTCGTCGAGACCGAGCGCCTGCGCCATCGCGTCGGACACCCCGCCGGGCGGGGCATCGGCATTGGTGTGCGCGGTGATCAGGGCGACCCGGTTGCTGATGAGCTTGTGGACCGCCCGGCCCTTCGGTGTGGTCGCCGCGACGGAGTTGACCGGCCGGAGCAGCAGTGGGTGATGCGTGACGAGGAGATCGGCGTGGGTTTCGATGGCCTCGTCGATGACGTCGTGCGTCGGGTCCACGGCGAGCAGGATCTTGCGAACCTCGTCGGCCGGGTCGCCGGTCACGAGGCCGACGGCGTCCCACTCCTCTGCCCGACGCGGGTCGTAGGCCGTCTCGAGTACGGCTTGCACGTCGCCGACCGTGGCAGTTCGCGTCACGCGCCGCAGGGTAGCGCGGGCGGCGCATGTCGAGGGCGCGCGTGTCGCCGATACCGTACGCGGATCGCTAGCCGGGCGTCCCGTCGCGCTCGCTTCTTCGGGCCAGGCTCTGGGCTTGTCCGGCGTGTATGTCGCTCACCCATTCCCAGCCGGGCTTGGCCGATGGGCCGATTCGCGGGTCGTCGGGA
>JALDXR010000409.1:0-4061 GCA_032154865.1 Nocardioidaceae bacterium | reverse complement strand
ACGTCAGATCGCCGCGACCGGCTCGCCCCGGTCGGGTGCTGCGTGAGCGGTGAGAAAGCGGTCGACGTCCTCGCGTTCGCGCCGTCGGCTGGCCAAGTCGGCGGCGGCCGCCTGCGCGTTGCGCCGGGCGCGGTCGCCGGTCGGGACGCAGACCAGTCCGCGTACGGTTCGGGACACCCCTTTGTGCCAGGTGCGAGGGCGCAGGAACGCCGACCCGCTGACCCTGCTGATCCGCACCATGGCGACACCCCGCTTCCCGCCGGGTCGGGCGCTCTGCCCGACGTCGCCGACGCTAGGTACCGGATTTGACGGACCTGTCACCGCGATGTGTCAGCCAAGTGAACTCGCCGGACGCTCGCAGCCTCGATCCGTGGCTCGAGGGTCAGTCCTGCTGGAGCCAGGCCAGCACCGCCAGCACGCGGCGATGGTCGTCCGGCTGGGGGAGGAGGTCGAGCTTGGTCAGGATGCTGCTGATGTGGCTGTCCACGGTCCGCTCGTTGAGCACGAGCTGCCGACCGATAGCGGCGTTCGACCGCCCCTCGGCCATCAGCGCGAGCACGTCGCGTTCGCGGGCGGAAAGGGCGCCGACGTGGTCGCGGGCCGAGTGGCGACCGAGGAGGTAGGTCACGACGTCGGGATCGAGCACCGTGCCACCGCCAGCGACCCGATCGACCGCATCGACCAGGGTCGCGACGTCGACGACGTGGTCCTTCAGCAGATAGCCGAACCCCTTCGGATGGTCCTGGGCGAGCCGCGCGGCGTAGCGGCCCTCCAGCGACTGCGACAGCAGCAGGATCCCGAGCCCGTCACTCCGGTCTCGCAGCCGCACGGCGGCGCGGGCGCCCTCGTGCGTGAACGTCGGCGGCATCCGAATGTCGACCAGCGCGACGTCCGGCCGGTGCTCGGCGACGACACTCTCGAGCTGCTCGGCGTCACCTGCCATCGCACACGTCTCGATGTCGGCCTCGGCGAGCAGCCGGGCCAGCCCTTCGCGAAACAGCACCGAGTCGTCGGCGATCACGACCCGCACGGCAGCCTTCCGATCACGATCGTGCCGCCGCTCGGCCGCGGATGAACCGTCAGGTCGCCTCCGACCGCCTCGGCCCGGTCGGCGATGCCGCGCAGCCCGGCTCCCTGTGGATCGGCGTCGCCCCTGCCGTCGTCGCTCACGGTGAGGATGAGCGAGCCGTTCATCGTGGCGATGGCCACGTCGATCTGCCCGGCTCCGGCGTGCTTGACCGCGTTGCTGATCGCCTCACAGGCGATGAACCAGGCCGTCGACTCGATCTGTGGTGGGAACCGGCCGGCGCCGGCTCTGACCTCGACCGGCAGCGGAAGCCGGCTCGCCAGGTCGTCGAGAGCGGCGCCCAGACCGGAGTCGCTGAGCACGGCTGGATGCAGTCCGTTCGCGAGTTCCCGGAGCTCGACGACCGCGGCTTGCAGCTCGGTGACCCCAGTGACGGCCGCCTCCCGAAGCCGCTCGGTGCTGCCGTTGACCTGGGCCGCCTGCAGTTCGAGCGCGAGAGCCAGCAGCCGCTGCTGAGCGCCGTCGTGGAGATCCCGCTCGATCCGTCGGCGCTCGGTGAGCTGGGCCGCGGCGATCCGGCGCCGGGATTCGCGTACCTCGGCCAGCTGCAGCGAGATCGCGGCCCGGAGCCCGGCGCTGACCAGCTCTGGCGTCGCCTCGGCGGTAGCGGCTTCGGCGATGGCCGGCTCGATCGCGTCGCGGTCGTAGGAGATCCGGGCGACCGACTCGCCGTGGCGCCGGATCTCGATCTCGTGGGGCTCGGTCTCGACCTGGCGGCCGTCCTCGGTGACCCACTGCTCACGAGCGGACACCCAGTACGCCACTCGAAGGTCCGGGTCGGTCAGTGCCGTACGCAGGACGTCCTCGACCGACTGCGTGGTCGGCGCGCGGACGTACTCGCGGACCATCCGTACCGCGTCGTACCGACGTCGGTTGAACCGCTGATCCACCGCGCTTTGGAACGAGCGGTACGCCGGTGCCGCTGCAGCCACTGCGGCCAGCGTGCCGAGGACCGCAGGCAGCGTCGAGTGGCCTCGGTCGCCGATCAGCCGGCCTACCGTGACGACAACTCCGACGTAGGTGACGGCGAGGACGCCGGAGACCAGCACATACGTCACCGCACGACTGAGGATCTGGTCCACGTCGTAGAGGTGGTACTTCGCGATCGACAAGCCGGTCGCGACCGGGATCAGGGCGATGAAGCCGGCGGTGGCGATGCCGAGCACGAGATCGTGGTTGCCACGAGCCGCGAGGAAGGACACGGCGATGTACACCGGAAGCGGAACCACCGCGATCGCCAGCCACAACAGGCGCCGGCGCTCCATTCCGGTCGAGCGGCGGAATCGCACGAGCAGCGACACCCCGGCGGCGACGAACCCGACACTGGTCAGGGCGCTCGCGGCCCAGCGAACGGCCCGAAGCGACTGATCCAGAGCGTCCGGAAGGACCGCGAGCGGATTTGACACCACGTCCAGCGGCGGCTCGGCAGCGTCCGGTGACACGAGGCGGAGGGCGAACCACAAGGTGCCCGTGGCGACGGTCGCCGCTGCGATCCGGCTCCACCGCGCCGACAGCGGCCGGCCGGTCGGCGTCAGGTACAGGATGAGCGCCACGAGCACGAACCACGGGATGAACAAGGAGTCGCCGACGACGACGGCGAGATCGGCGGCCGGCAGCGCGTCCTCGCGGACGATGGCGCCGTACGCGCCGTAGCCGTCCAGTAGTCCGGCGAGAGTGACGCTGGCGCCCTGAGCGAGAAACAGCCAGCCGACCGGATGCTCCGGCCGCCGGATCGCGAGGACCGCCCCGACGATCAGGGCGCTCACGAACGCGGCGATGAACGGGACGGCGTCGAGCCCGAACTGGGACAGATCGGATCGGTCGGCGTCGATCAGCAGCAGGTCGAAGACGAACGCCCCAACGCTCGCGGCGACAGCGAGCGTGCAACACAGGCCGGAGGCGATCACAGCCGTCCGGCGTCGCATCACGTGCTCTCCATCCCTCGATGGTCACACCGCGAGAGCCGAATGGCATCCGCGCTAGCACGGAGTCGGATTCCGGCGTCAGCTCGGAAGCGCTCGATAGGTGCCGGGACGGACAGTCGATTCACATCGACCCGAACATCCCTCTGAAAGGAACATCGTCATGACTGCCACCGATGCAACACCTGTCGACTCTCCGACTCGCGATCTGACCGCGTTGTCGGCACTTTGCCTTTTGGCCGCACCTCTCGTCGCGCTGGTCGCCCGCGCCCTGTCGACGCCGTGGTACCAGGACGAGTCCGATCACCTCGATGCGGACCGCTACCTGACGGCGGTGGCCGACACCGCCACCCGCAACGACATCGGCGCCGGACTCACCTTCGTGAGCGCGATCCTGTTCGCAGGCGTGGCCTTCGTGCTGGCCGGCATCGTCCGGGAGCGAAATCCTCGACTCGGCTTGGTCGGCGGCAGCCTGACCGGGATCGGCGCGTTCGGCCTCGCCAGCGTCGGCGTCGCCTCGATGACGTTCGGCCAGATCGCCCGCGCGGACGAGCGGGACACGATGATCTCCCTGATGGGTCAGCTCTACGACTCCGGGCAGACCGGGGGCGTGTTCTTCCTCGCCATGGTCGTCGGAGCGATCGGAGCCGTCGTGCTGGCGATCGGCCTCTATCGCAGCCATGTGGTGCCGAGAGCGGCTGCCGTCCTGACTGGCGTCGGGATCGCTGCCGTGTACATCACCGCGTCCGGACCGCTCAAGAGCTTCGTCGTCGGCTCCGCTCTGATAGCGACCGTCGGACTGGGCTGGATCTCCATGAGGCTGTGGAGCCGACGCGCAGTGCTCGCCACGGCTGGAATCGGCGCCGCGCTTGCCGTCGCGGGCGGCCTGGTTCTGAGTCCGGCCGGCTCGGTCGAGGACGGTCATGCAGTGGCCTCGCCGGACAGAGCTGACATGTCGTCCGGTGCTCCGGTCTCGGACTCCGCCCGTGCTCGTACCGATGATCGGCATCGAATCCTTCTCGCCCGTTATGGAGCGCACTGCGTCATCACCG
>JALDXR010000032.1:0-14017 GCA_032154865.1 Nocardioidaceae bacterium | reverse complement strand
GGCTCCCCTCAGTGGATCGGGTGGCGCATTCTGACCGCGCAGCGATGAATCCAGGGGTCGCCGCGGGTCTCTATTCATATGAGCACCGTGAGCTTCCCGGCGGCCGCCGGTCCCGAGTCGGACCTCCTCGGGGTGGACCGCTGGCAGAGTGAAGGCGCCTTCGAGCGCGTGATCGCCCCGCACCGGGCCGAGCTGTTGGCGCACTGCTACCGCATGCTCGGCTCGCCCGCCGACGCCGAGGACGCCGTACAGGAGACCCTGCTGCGCGCCTGGCGAGCCATGCCCACCCTCCGCACCCGGGGCGCGCTGCGCTCGTGGGCCTATCGGATCGCGACGAACGTCTGCCTGACGATGATCGAGCGGCGTCCCAAGCGGATGCTGCCGATCGAGTACGGGCCCGCCGACGAGCCCACCGCTGCCTTGCCGCCGCCGATCGCCGAGTCGGCCTGGATCGAGCCGTACCCCGACGGCCCCTTCGGCCTCGAGCCCGGAGCGGACGCCCCGGAGGCGCGGTACGAGCGGCTGGAGAGCGTCGAGCTCGCCTTCACGGCGGCCCTTCAGCATCTACCAGCTCGGCAGCGCGCCGTGCTCTTGTTGCGCGACGTGCTCGGCTTCGCACCGGCCGAGATCGCGACTGCGCTCGGTGTCTCGCCGACAACCGTCTACAGCCTGTTGCAGCGGGCTCGGCAGGCCGTGACCGACCGGCTGCCGTCGCGCAGCCAGCAGGCGAACCTTCGGGCCATCGGCGACCACCGCCTTCGTCGCCTGGTCGAGCGCTACGTCGACGCCTGGGACCGTGGTGACGTCGCGGCGATCACGACGTTGCTGCGGGCGGACGCGACGCTGTCCATGCCGCCGCGGACGAGCTGGTATCGGGGCCGCGAGGAGATCGGAGCGTTCCTCGTCGCAGCGGAGGGCGCCCAGCCTGGCCGGTGGCGGCGGGTGCCGCTGCGGGTCAATGGCCAGATCGGATTCGGCACGTACGGCTCGTGCGACGGTCCGGGCGACCTCGCCCACGCGATCGAAGTACTCACCCTCGACCGGCGAGGCCGGATCGCCGACATCACGTCGTTCCAAGCGCCTGAGCTGTTCGCGCGATTCGGCCTGCCCGGCACGTGGGGAGGTGCCCGATGAACTCGTACGCCGATGCTCGACGCTGGTGGGCGCTGGCCTTGCTGTGCCTGGCGTTCTTCATGGTGATTCTCGACGCCCAGATCGTGATCCTCGGACTGCCGTCGATCGAGTCCGACCTCGGCATGTCGGCCGACGCCGGCCAGTGGGTGATGAGCGCCTATCTGCTGAGCTTCGGCGGCCTGCTGCTGCTCGGTGGCCGATCCGCCGATCTGCTCGGTCGCCGCCGGATGTTCATGGTCGGCACCGGTCTGTTCCTGGTGTCGTCGCTGGCCTGCGGACTCGCCTGGTCCGGCGAGGTGCTGATCGCCGCGCGCGTCGTCCAGGGCATGTCGGCCGCGATCATGGCGCCGACCGCGCTGTCGATTCTGATGACGATCTTCGAGGAGGGTCCCGAGCGCAACAAGGCGCTGGGCATCTGGTCGGCCATCGGCGGGGTCGGTGCCACCGCCGCGCTGCTCATCGGCGGTCCGCTGACCGTCGGACCCGGCTGGGAGTGGATCTTCTACATCAACATCCCGGTGGCTCTCGTACTGCTGGCGCTCGGCCCACGGCTGCTGCCGGAGAGCCGGGCCGAGGTCACCAAGCGGACGTACGACACGGCCGGAGCCGCCACCATCACTGCTGCGCTCGTACTGGTGGTGCTGGCGATCGTGGAGGCGCCGGACGCGGGGTGGTCCGATCCGCAGACGATCGGCCTGCTGGTTCTCTCAGCGGTGCTGGTCGCCGGGTTCGCCCTGATCGAACGCCGCTCGACCTCTCCGCTGGTTCCGCTGCGCATCTTCCGGTCGGCCACGCTGGTCGGCGGCAATCTGACCCTGCTGGCGCTCGGCATGGTGGCGTGGGGGATGGGACTCATCCTTTCGCTGTACGCCCAGAACGTGCTCGGCTACTCGGCGGTGAGGTTCGGGCTCGGCACGGTTGTGCTGACCCTCGGTGCGGTGGTCGGTGCGACCGCCGGGCAGACCCTGGTGACCCGTATCGGGCCGCGAGCCATCGCGATCGGCGGGTTCTTGCTGACCGGCACGGGGTGCCTGTTGCTGACCCAGATTTCGGTCGACGGCGCCTATTGGAGCGACATCTTCTGGGGGCTGCTGGTCTTCGGGCCCGGACTCGGCGCGACGTTCGTCGCCGCGTCGGTCGCCACGCTCACGGGAGTCGTCGAAGGTGACGCCGGACTCGCGTCGGGGCTCAACAACGCCGCCTTCCAGATCGGCGGCGCACTCGGCTCGGCCGTGGTCACGTCGGTCGCGTTGTCCCAGGCGACCGGGCCGGATCCCCTGGCCGCCATGACGGAGGGATATCGGTCTGCGTTCGCGGCGGTGGTCGCTTTCGCAGCGCTGGGTCTGGTCGTCGCAATCGCCCTGCTCCGCAAGTCGGCCGGTCCCGGTCCGGACGACATCGCCGTGCCACCCACCCTCGAATCGGAGCGCCAGGGCTGACCGCGGCGGCTCAGTCGGCGTAGTTGACGCCGGTCCGCCAGTAGCCGCAGAAGTAGACGGCGCTCTTCGGCATCCCACGCCGCGACACCAGATGCCGGCGTACCTGGCGAATGAGCCCGGACTCACCGGCGACCCAGGCGTACCCCTCGTGCGGCTCGCCGAGAGTGGCCTCGCGGACGGCGTCGAGGGCGAGCGAGCCGATCGTGGCGTCGGTCGACTCGCGCGGGAGCCAGGTGACGCGCACGCCCTCGGGTGTCGACACGCTGACGCGATCGGCCGGCGTCGGCACCTCGACGAACGCGTCGGTGCCGCCGGGGAGGTTCTCGACGATGGCGGAGATCGCCGGCAGAGCAGTCTCGTCGCCGACCAGCAACTGCCAGCGCGTCCCAGCCGGCGGCTCGTACGGCGCGGTCTGGTCGAGCAGCCCGACCCAGTCGCCGGAGCGGGCCCGCAACGCCCATCTCGACGCCGGACCGGCATCCCCGTGCATGACGAAGTCGATGTCGAGCTCTCCGAGCTCCGGTCGCAGGTGGCGCACCGTGTAGTTGCGTACCCACGGCCGGATCTCGTCGGGCATCGCGACGATCTGCGGCCACCAGTCGTCGGCTCGGGTCGGAAGGACCGGCCGGGTCTGCCCCTCGCGTGGGAGGAAGAGCCGGAACCACTGATCCGGACCGTGCCAGGGAAACGCCCGCAGCTCGTCGGCAGCGATCGTGATCCGCTTCAGGTGGGTCGTGAGCTGCTTGGTCTGCACGACCTGGGCGTGGACGCAGCGGCGGAGGTGCGTGGCGCGCGGGAGTGCCGGCGCGAGCGCAGGAGGCATCGAGGCGACTCCGGATCGAGCGGTGACAAGAGACTTAGGTAAGCCTCACCTTATGGATCGTAGCGGGGCATCGGCGCCCCGTCGAATCGCTCGATATCGGGCGGAGCTGAACCCGCCGAGCCGGTCGCCGCGTACTGAAGCCGATCTGACACCAGAGTGACGCTGGGCCCTGTTGGTCTGTGTGCTGTCAGCAGTCACTCCTCACGATCGGATGAGGCATGCAGGCAGAGATGGACTCCTACGACCCGCGCCAGCGGCGGCGTCGCGGCGGCCACACCCTCGCGCTGGTGGTCGCGTCGCTCGCGGTCCCGGGCGTGATCGCCGGACTGATCGCACTGGCCAACGACGGCGGCGACCGCGGGCGAGCCGGCGACCCCGCTCCGGAGGCGTCGTACGCGAGGGCGGCCCTGGAGGGCGACGGCTACTCGTACGCGATTCCCACCGGCTGGGAGGACGCGACCGACTGGGCTCGCGACGTGGCGCCGGAAAGTGCCGAGTCGGCCGTCGCGGTGGAGCAGTCGGACGAGGGATTCGGCACCAACGTGCTCGTGACGGCGTGGGACGCCAGCGGGCCAACCGACCAGGCCGAGGCTCGGGAGGACTGGTACACGATCGAGTACGGCCATCTGGAGCGACTCGAGTCGGTGTCGATCGATGGCGAGCCGGCGTTGGGCCTGCGGTGGGAAGGGCGCAACGACGCCGGCCGGCGCATCGTGCAGGTCGGCTACCTCGCGTTCTGGAACGACCGCGCCTTCTCCGTCGTGCTCAGTGCGCCGGCCGACAGCGAGGCGGACTACCTGTCGACGTTCGACGGGCTGCTCGACAGCTGGTCGTGGGACGACTCGGCCACTTTGGCGTAGTGCCGGCCGAGTCAGCCCTTGACGGCGCCCATCGTGAAGCCGGAGATGAACCGCGCGAGGAACAGGTTGAAGACGAACGCGATCGGCACCGCCACCAGGAGGCTGGCCGCCTGCAGCTCCTGCCACTTGTAGACGTCGCCGAGGATGAGCTCCATCGACACGCCCGTACTGACGACCTTCTCCTCCGTCGGCGAGATGAACGACAACGCGTACAGGTACTCGCTGGCCGTGAGCGTGAACGCGAAGACGACGACCGCGACCATGCCGGGGAACAGCAGCGGCACGACCGTACGAAGGAACGCGCCGAGCCGGCTGTAGCCGTCGACCATCGCCTGCTCCTCGATGTCCTTCGGCAGGGCCTTGAGGAACCCGATCAGCAGCCACGTCGACACCGGCACCGTGATGGTCGGGTAGATGACGACCAGCGACCAGGTCGAGTCCTGCAGCCCGAGCCACACGACGAGCCGGGTCAGCGACAGGAACAGCAGGCTGGGTGGGATCAGGTAGACGAAGAAGATCGCGATCCCCATCGGGCCGGACCAACGCCGGCCAAGCCGGGCGATGGAGTACGCCGCCGGCACACCGAGCACCAGCGTGATCGCGACGACGGCGAGCCCGACCCACAAGGTGTTCCAGACGAACGTCGGGAAGTCTGTGTCGGTGAACAGGTACGCGATGAGGTCGATCGTCGGCGCTTTGTTGTAGATGAGCGGGTTGTTGTCGGTCGGGTAGAGGTCCTGGTTGAGCTTGGTCGCCGTCATCGCACTCCAGAGGAACGGAGCGGCGCAGCAGAAGGCGGCGATGATCGCGACGACGTAGAGCGAGACCCGGCCGATCAGATGGCGCCGGGCGTAGTGCCGGCGCAGTTGGTCCGACACCTCCGGGGCGGCGATTCCCGGGGCCGCGCTCATAGGGTCTCCATCCGTCGGACCGCCCGCAGGATGAGTACGGCGGCGGCGAGCAGCATCGGGAACAAGAACAGCGCGATCACGGCCCCTTGGCCGACGTCACCGCCGTCGATGCCGCGCTGGAACGACCAACTGGCCAGCACATGTGTCGAGTTGGTCGGCTTGCCCTCGGTGAGGACCGACACGACCGCGGCGTCGGTGAAGGTGAAGATCGCACCGAACAACGCGGCGACGGCGATCAGCGGGAACGTCAGCGGGATCGTGATCTCGAACATTCGCCGCCAGTAGCCGGCGCCGTCGACTCGGGCGGCTTCGTCCATGTCCTTCGGGATGGACAGCAGGCCGACCATCATGATGACCGCGGCGAGCGGCACGAGTCGCCAGACGTGCACCGCGATCACCGCGATCAAGGCATGCGGCTCGCGGCCCAGCCAGTAGACGTGGTCGCTGCCGAGCAGTCCGGCGGTGTGCAGGGTCCAGTCGATCGGGCTGTAGATCGAGTGCAGCAGCCATTTCCAGGACAGGCTGGACAGCGCCACCGGGGTCGTCCAGGGCAGCAGGACGAGGAACCGGACGATCCACTTGCCACGGAAGTCGGCCACCAAGATGTTGGCGAGCACCTTGCCGAGGATCACGATGAAGATCATCGACACGAGCGTGAAGACGAACGTGTTCTGCAGCGACTGCCAGAAGACGTCGTCCTCGAAGACGCGATTGAAGTTGGTCAGGCCCGCCCAGTCGTACGACGGGTCGCCGGTCGTGACGTCGCTGAAGGCGTACGCGATCGCGAGGACGAACGGCACACCGACCAAAGCGACGATGTAGACGACGGTCGGGACCAGGAAGATCCACGCCAGGAAGCCCTCGCGGTCGGACAGCCGGACGCGGGCCTCGGCGATGTCGGGGCGCCGGGTCTCGGGAGGGGCGGTGACGGTGTCAGTCACGGGCCACTCCCTAGCCGGATCGGGGAGCTGCGCTCGCCGCTGTCGGCGTCGAAGAACCGGATCTGCTCCATCTCGCAGCCGAACTCGTAGGTCTCGTCGGCTCGCAGCGGCATTGTCACGGTCGCCGGCAGCCGGGCGATGACGCGGGTCTCGTCGCCGAGCCCGGTCACGGTGCCGTAGACGTGGCGGTCGCCGGAGAGGTACTCGATCCGCTCGATGTGGAACGGCATCATCACCCGCTCGCCGCTGACGATCTCTTCCGGCAACAGGTGTTCGGGCCGGAAGCCGACCAGGGTGCCGTCGTGCTTGACGAGATTCATCGGGGGCGAGCCGATGAACGTGGCGACGAACGTGTCGGCGGGATGGTCGTAGACCTCCACCGGATGGCCGACCTGGCGCACCCGGCCGTGGTCCATCACGGCGATCCGGTCGCCGAGCCCCATCGCCTCGGCCTGGTCGTGCGTGACGTAGACGGTGGTGGTGCCGACCCGCTGCTGGAACCGCTTCAGCTCGTCGCGCGCCGAGGCCCGCAGCTTCGCGTCCAGGTTGGACAGCGGCTCGTCGAGCAGGAAGACGTGTGGCTCGCGTACGAGTGCGCGCGCCAGGGCGACCCGTTGCCGTTCGCCGCCGGACAGCTGTCGCGGTTTGCGGTTGGTCAGATGGCCGATGCCGAGCAGGTCGGCCGCCCACAGCGCCTTCTTCTCCCGCTCGGCGCGGTCGATCTTCTCGGCCTTGAGGGGGAAGACGATGTTGGCGAGCACGGTCTTGTGGGGATAGAGCGCATAGCTCTGGAAGACCATGGCGATCTTGCGCACCCGAGGCGGCAGACCGTTGACGACCGAGCCGTCGATGAGCACCTCACCCTCGGTCGGCTGCTCGAGTCCGGCGATCGTCCGCAGCAGCGTCGTCTTGCCGCAGCCGGACGGCCCCAGGAGGACGAGGTATTCGCCCTCATCGGTGGCGAGATCGACTCCGTCCACCGCGTTGACGCTGCCCCCGTCGTACATCTTCTTGAGGTTCTTGACCTCGACCGCTACCGACACCCGGCCTCCTTACGCGCCGCCGATGAGGCCACGCTGCCGCCACCGTCCGAAGATCCGCTCGCACTCGTCGTGGGCGCCGCTCACGGCGTCGGCCGGGCTGGCGTTGCCGCGGACGGCGCTCGCGAACATGTTCGGGATGACGTAGGTGCCGAGTACCTCGCCGATCGCCGGGTTGGACGGCCCGGGATGACCGATGCTCGCGCTCCACTCGGTGGCGGTCTCGACGTCGCCGAGGAAGGCCAGCTTGTCGGCCGGATTGGCGCCGAACGGGTCCTTCGCGAGCCAGTCCGGGAGGTCGGGCGACAGGCTCGGCCAGGACGGGAAGTCGTAGAGCTGCGAGTTGTACGTCACCGACGCCCAGTTGTCGGTCAGGTGCAGCAGGAAGGCCTTGGCCGCGTCGGGGTTGGCGGCGTGCTTCGGGACGATGTAGTTGTACATCACGTGCTGCGCCGCCCGGGCGTCCTGCGGACCCTCGAGGGCCGGCACGAAGAACGTGTCGTCGGCGATCTCGACATCGGTCTCCTGCGACGAACGCCAGGCGGAGATCGAGTTGATGATGTAGCTCAGCTCGCCCGCGACCCAGCCCTCGTTGTTGCTCGCCGCGTCCCAGGCGAAGACCTCGTCGGTCATCGCGTGGCCGTAGAGCTGCTGCATGTACTCGACGGCGGCGACCGTCTCCGGCGAGTTGAGTACGACGGCCTCGTTGGCGTCCTGGATCGACGCGCCGTAGGACCACAGCAGGGCGTGTGCCGCCATGTTGGAGTCGATCTCCTGGGACATGCCGAGGCCCACTCGGAAATCCTCGTTCGACAGGATCTCGCGACCGCCCTGCAGAAGGTCGTCCCATGTCGTCGGGCCGTCGGGGATGCCGACCGGCTCCCACAGACTCTTGCGATAGTTGCCCGGGTCGGGCACCCAGCCGGGGGCGAACGCGTAGTACTTGTTGGTGTGCGGGTTGAAGCTCGACTCCTTGCACATCGCGAGCTGCTGCTCGCCGTAGCGGTTGTTGGCCTCCTCCGTCACGTCGGTCATGTCGAGCACGCTGGGCTCGAACTGCGACAGGGTGGCGATGTACTGCATGAGGTCGTGGCCCTGACCGGCGGAGATCTCGGACGCGATCTGGGTGGGGACGTTCGCCACGTCGATGTGGTCCACGCGTACCTCGACGCCGACCTTCTCGCCCCA
Organism: Nocardioidaceae bacterium; assembly: GCA_032154865.1. GTDB lineage: Bacteria > Actinomycetota > Actinomycetes > Propionibacteriales > Nocardioidaceae > DATFRX01. The sequence goes on along the minus strand of JALDXR010000032.1, from coordinate 5,681 downwards.
GTCGGTGGCGAAGGTGTCGAACCACTCGTCGTGGCTCGGGACGAAGTGGCTCCACATCAGGATGCTGAGGCTGCCGGACAGTGATGTCGCGGGTTCGTTGAAGACCGGGCTCGGCTCCTCGGCCGAGGCCGACTCGGTGGGGGACTCGGGTTCGCTACCGCAGGCACCGATCGTGACGCCGGCTCCGGCAAGTCCGGCCGTCTGGAGGAATCGGCGACGACTCCAAGGGTCGATTGACGGCATTACGCACGCACCTCCTGAGATGTACGCGCGACGCTAACGCCGTCCCATCCGGGCAGCTAGAGACTGATCTGGCCCGTTCGACGGACGGGTCCGCTCGTGCTGCGAACGGTGCAATCAGGTGGACTTGGCACCCGATTTGTCGGGTTAGCGTTTCGCGAGGTGGGTCTGATGCGCACGCGCGGCGCACTACTGAGCAGACCTACTCTGCGAAACTCCCCAGGCGTGTCCCGCAAAATGGGTCCTCCCGGCGGGGCCATAGGGTGGCGGAATGGTCGCGTGCGCGGGACTCGAGGTGTCCGAACTGGCCGATTGGCTCCGGCAGGTTCCGCTGGTCGACGGGCACAACGACTATCCGTGGACCCATCGTGATCTCGCCGGCTACGACCTCGACGCGCTGCCGTTCGACGTCGACCAGCCCGGCCTGCACACCGACCTCCCACGGCTGCGACGCGGCGGTGTCGGCGCCCAGTTCTGGTCGGTCTACGTGCCGGCATCGCTCGCCGGCGACGCCGCCGTGACCGCCACGCTCGAGCAGATCGCCTTCGTACGCCGTTTGGTCGACCGCCACGCCGACGTTCTGGCCCTCACGACGACGGCCGACCAGGTCGACGCCGCCGTCGCGGACGGCCGGATCGCGTGTCTGATGGGTGCCGAAGGCGGTCACCAGATCGGTGGCTCGCTCGGCGTACTCGCGTCGTTGCACGCACTCGGTGTTCGCTACCTGACGCTGACCCACAACGACAACGTCCCATGGGCCGACTCCGCCACCGACGATCCGGTGCACCACGGTCTCACCGACTTCGGCCGCGGTGTTGTAGGCGAAATGAATCGGCTGGGCGTGATCGTCGACCTCTCCCACGTCAGCGCCGACACGATGCGCGACGCCCTGAGCGCCACCCGGGCGCCGGTCATGTTCAGCCACTCCAACGCCCGCGCCCTGTGCGACGTGGCCCGCAACGTTCCCGACGACGTGCTCGGCCGGCTTCGCGACACCGGCGGCGTCTGCATGATCACGTTCGTCCCGGCGTTCGTCTCGGCGGCGGCGGGCGCCTGGTACGAGGACGGCCGGCGCATCGCGGTCGAGCGCGGTTTGGACCCGCGTGACTTCAACGACCTCGATCCGATCCTCGACGAGCGGGCCGCGTCCGATCCGCCGCCGCCCGCGACGATCGACCAGGTGATCGCGCACATCGAGCACGTACGCGACGTCGCCGGTGTCGATGCGGTGGGACTCGGCGGGGACTTCGACGGCACCCAGTTCGTAACCGAGGGGCTGCCGGACGTGGCCGGCTACCCGGCCCTGTTCGCCGCGTTGGCGGATCGAGGATGGAGCCGTGACGACCTGGCGAAGCTGGCCGGTCGCAATGCCCTCCGGGTGCTACGCGACGTGGAGTCGGCCGCCGAACGCCCTAGTCTTGGTGCATGACAACGCTTTTGGTGATCTTGGTCCTCGTAGCGGCGGGTGCGTTGCTCTGGATCAACCGGGTCAAGGTCGCCGCCAAGCTCACCGGACAGTCCGAGGACCGCGTCAAGCGCTATCTCGAGCGCCGCAAGCGTCAGTGACCAGCGGCCGATCCCGTACCGATGCCAGGCCGTGCCATCACCGACCAGGTCGTCGGTCTGTTGCTGGCTGCCGGTGCCGGCCGTCGCATGGGCGGTCCGAAGGCCCTGATCCGGGACGAGGACGGGACCTCGTGGCTGCTCCGCAGCATCGACGTGCTCCGTGACGGCGGCTGCTCCGACGTGACGGTGGTGGTCGGCGCCGAGGCGGACGCGGTACGCGAGCTGCTCGCCGACGGGAAGGTGGGTGTCGTCGAGGCGGTCGACTGGGCCGAGGGGATGAGCGCGTCGCTGCGCACCGGCCTACGGTCGCTCGTCGGATCGGACGCGCTGGCGGCCTGCGTACATCTCGTCGACCTGCCCGACATCGGTGCCAAGGTCGTGACCCGGGTGATCGCGGCGGCCGAACCGGTCACGCCCGACGCCCTGGTACGCGCCACCTATGACGGCCGGCCCGGCCATCCGGTGCTCATCGGCCGCGACCACTGGACCGCGATCGCGGCCGGCGCGGTGGGCGACCGCGGCGCCCGGACGTACCTCGACGCCTACGGCGCGCAGCGGATCGAGTGTGCCGATCTCGCCACCGGGCGCGACGTCGACCGGCGCTCCTGACTCACCGAGCTCGCCCGGTCCGTCGAGCCGGATGCAACCTTCCGGACGCTCCAGCCACTAGGGCCAGGTAGAGCCTCGCGTCCGTTTCGTCCGCCCCGGGAGGACCGCTCATGTACGGTAAGACCGGCATGCGGCCTATGGCCGAGGTGGCGCCGCCCGTGGCACCTTCGCAGCGGTCCCGCGGAACCGTCGCCGGCTCGGAGGGCCCCCTGGTGGATCAGCCGTCGTTCGAGGACTTCGTCGTCGCTCGGTCACGACAGCTGCAACGCATGGCCTACCTGCTGACGCGGGATCATCACCTCGCCCAGGATCTCGTCCAGACCACGTACGCGAGGATCTGGCCGCACTGGTCCCGGATCAGCGACGACCCGACGGCCTACGTGCGGCGGGTCATGGTCAACACGTACACGGCATGGTGGCGCCGCAAGTGGCGGGGTGAGACGCCGACCGGGGAGATGCCCGACGAGGGCCGGCCGGCCGGGCAGAACCAGGTCGACGATCGGACCATGTTGCTGGCGGCGTTGGGCCGGCTCCCCGCTCGGCAGCGGGCGATCGTGGTGCTGCGCTTCCTGGAGGATCTTTCGGAGTCGGAGACCGCCGACATCATGGGTTGCTCGGTCGGCAACGTGAAGAGTCAGGCGTCGCGGGCGTGGCGAAGCTGCGGATCGATCCGACGCTGATCGACTCGCACAGCGGGGAGGGGGAGTCGGCATGAAGGACACCGAAGCCCTGCGCCGTCAGCTCGAGGAGTTGGCCGACGAGACGCCCGAGGTATCGCCGCAGGAGTGGCTGGCCGGCACTCGGCACAAGGTACGAGTCCGCCGTCGGGTGCGGGTCATCGGCGCCATCGGTGCGTTAGTGCTCGCCCTCGGGGTCGGGACGGCCGTCGTACCGCGGATGTTGGACGACTCGGCGCCGAGGCCCGTCGAGCCGGTGCCGACGCCAGACGGTCAGGTCGGCTGGGCGTTCCCGGGGGTGACCGAGACCGACCGGGTCATCGCGTCGCGGGTCAACGACCCCGATACGAGCGAGATCGTGTGGAGGACGAAGATCAAGACGCCGGCCGACACGTTCTTCATGACGTTCTGTCGTCTCCCGCACAGACCCGAGCCTGGGCAGCCGCGGGTGCGGGTGATGGCGACGATCAACGGGCGCTCGACGACCACAGAGGGCGACGGGTGTTCCTACCGGGAGAAGTACCCACCGCTCTACGGCACGTTGGTCAGCCAGAACCTCACGCCCGACTTCGACAAGTACTACGACGTCGAGCCGAATGAGGAGTTCCCGGTGGCGGTGTGGCTGGAGCGAAACGGCGAACGCGTCGAGGTGCCCGGAGTGTCGTTCGGCTTCGCTCTCGTCGCCTGTGCCGATCGACCCGAGCGGGACGCGGACGGCGACGGCTTCCTCGACGGGAGTATGGGCCGGCCCGGGTGTCAGGCGCTGACTTTTCCCGGCCCGGGTGCGGCCGCCATCAGCCCGCCGTTCCCATGGGGCTCGAAGAACCGGTGACCGGATCCCAGGGATGCGGGGGTGGCCACTGCCACCACCCCCGCGATCGCTCCGGACGATCTGCTACAACGCGCAGGTCCAGGCGCCCCTCAGTCGCTTGCAGCGACCGCCATCGCGGCGGCAGTTGCGCAGTGCCTGCTTGTACGCTCCGCGCTTGGTCTTGCGGGGATCGGAGTTGGTCTTGGCTCGGACGATCAGGCCGTTGGGCGCACGTCGTACCGCGACCGCCATGCAGGCATTGCGAACCCATCCCATGTCGTAGCACGGCCGCCTCGTCACCGACCGACACTCTCGGTGGGCGCGACGCTTTGCGGCCTTGATCGAGCGGTAGCCACTCGACTTGCCCCAGGCGCCGTTGCGGGCGATCTGGATGGATCCGTAGTTGTTGACCTTCGAGACCTTCGCCGCCCGGTCAGCCGGTGCCGGGGCAGCCTGAGCCGACGAGCTGGCAGCGACAACGAGGCCTCCGGCGACGAGTGTGGACGTCACGATGGCTGCCCCGAGTCGAGCCTTGGCCCGGGTCGGCAGTCTCAGTCGGCTGGGACGTTGCATGTGATCACCTCTGGTGGGTTGGCTGCGGATATCCGGGAGCACGCTATCGGTCGAACGGGCCGCGACGGCCGATGTTTTCGGGATCGGATCATTGGGGCCGGTCGGGCATCGGTGTCGAGTCGGTCAGTCGGGCATTAACAGGGCGGATCGAGCACGATGGCGTCCATCTCATGCGCACCTGACGGTGCGATGCGGTCCAGAGCCCGCGGTCTCGGGGTCGACCCCGCCGTCTGCGCGAGGGAGAGCTGTCCGCCGAGCAGTTGGCGTCGGCGCGGCAGGCGATGCGGATCCAGGGGATCTCGTGGGCGGCCCGCGACGGCGGCGCCTTCGTCACGATGGCGCAGGAGCGGCGTTCGTACCGTGCCGGGAGATCGGTCATGCTGGAGAGATGACTGACGTCGGATCCGCTCAGGATCTTGCCGAGCGGCTGCGCTCGACCGGCTACCTCGCCGACGACGGGCTGGCTACGGTCGGCTTCCTCGCGCTGCGCATGGGCCGGCCGTTGCTGCTCGAGGGTGAGCCCGGCACCGGGAAGACCGCGATGGCCGAGGCGCTCGCCGAGTCGCTCGAGCTGCCCTTGATCCGGCTGCAGTGCTACGAGGGCATCGACGCGTCGCAGGCGCTGTACGACTGGGACTTCCCCCGGCAGGTGCTGCATCTGCGGGCGATGGAGGCCGTCCGCGGCGTCGACGAGCTCGACGTCGACGCGGTGGAGAAGTCGCTGTTCGACGAGCGGTTCCTGCTGGCCCGGCCGATCCTGCGGGCGCTCCGCGAGAGTCCGGTCGTGTTGCTCGTCGACGAGGTCGACCGCGCCGACGACGAGTTCGAGGCGTTCCTGCTCGAGGTGCTGTCGACGTACCAGGTGAGCATCCCCGAGCTGGGCACGATCCGGGCGGCCACGCCGCCGGTCGTGGTGCTCACCTCCAACCGCACCCGCGAGCTGCACGACGCCCTCAAGCGGCGCTGCCTCTACCACTGGATCGACCACCCCGGCCTGGACCGCGAGGTCGAGATCGTCCGCTCGCGTGCACCCGAGGTCTCCGCGGCGCTGGCCCGCCAGGTCGTCGGCGTCGTTCAGCAGCTGCGCGGGCGCGACGACCTCGAGAAGCCCCCGGGCGTGGCCGAGACGCTGGACTGGGCCCGCGCCCTGCAGCACCTCGGCACCACCGAGCTCGACCTCGAGTCCTCCGCCCGCACCCTCGGGG
>JALDXR010000408.1:0-4065 GCA_032154865.1 Nocardioidaceae bacterium | reverse complement strand
CATGCGAGGTCGAGGAGGAATCTTAGGAGAGGCTCAGGGCGGGCCAGGCCGGCGGCGTCAGGTCGTCGGCGGAGCGTCCGGACCGTGATCCGGGTGGTGCCGCCAGAGCACCCGATCAGTGCCGAAGCCGGCCGCATGTTCACCGCTGTGCCCGAGCGGCCGCCGGCAACGGTAGGAGAGGGAGTAGAGGTCGCGGCAGGAGTCCCGGTAACTGGTGTAGGCGAACTCGAGATCCAGGCGTTCGTCGAAGCTCATCGGAGCCTCACTTTCGCGAGCGCGATCCGGCCGCCCGCGACGATGCGGACACCTCCATTCTCCCACGTCGTGGGCATGGATCTCGGATACTGAGCATGCGCGTGGGGCCGGACCTCACCCGGCCCCACACGTCGGATCTCACGGTGGGTCGCTATGCGATCAGACCGTGCGGATCGAGGACGTACTTGCGCGCCGCGCCCTTGTCGAACTCCGCATACCCCTCGGGTGCGCGGTCGAGCGGAAGCACGGTCGCATTCACGTTCTTCGCGATTTGCGTACGGTCGTGCAGGATGGCGTTCATGAGCTGCCGGTGGTAGCGCATGACCGGGCACTGTCCCGTCGTGAACGCCAGCGACTTGGCCCAGCCCAATCCGAGGCGGATCGACAGCGAGCCGATCTTCGCCGCGTCATCGACGCCGCCGGGGTCGCCGGTCACGTACAGGCCGGGGATGCCGAGGGCACCGCCGGCCCGGGTGATGTCCATGACCGTGTTGAGGACTGTCGCGGGCCGCTCGACCTGCGCTTCGTCTCCGTGCCCGCGTGCTTCGAAGCCCACGGCGTCGACGGCGCAGTCGACCTCCGGTTCACCGAGGATCTGGTCGATCTGCTCGGCAGGGTTGCCCTTCGAGACATCGATGGTCTCGCAGCCGAAGCTGCGGGCCTGCTCCAGACGTTCCTTCTGCAGGTCGGCCACTAGTACGGCCGCGGCGCCGAGCAGGAAGGCCGAGGTCGCCGCGGCGAGCCCGACCGGCCCGGCACCGGCGACGTAGACCGTGGAGCCCGGCCCCACCCCAGCCGTAACGGCTCCGTGGAATCCGGTGGGGAAGATGTCCGAGAGCATGGCCAGGTCCCGGATCTTGTCCATCGCCTGGTCCTTGTCGGGGAACTTCAGGAGGTTCCAGTCGGCGTACGGGACCAGGACATACTCGGCCTGGCCTCCGACCCAGCCGCCCATGTCGACATAGCCGTAGGCGGATCCGGGCCGATCCGGGTTGACGTTCAGACAGACGCCGGTCTTGCCCTCCTTGCAGTTGCGGCAGCGGCCGCACGCGATATTGAACGGCACCGATACCAGATCGCCGGTCTTGATGAACTCGACGTCGCCTCCGGTCTCGACGACTTCGCCGGTGATCTCGTGGCCCAGCGCGAGGCCCTCGGGCGCTGTGGTACGCCCGCGGACCATGTGCTGGTCGCTGCCGCAGATGTTGGTTGCAACGGTCTTGAGAATGGCGCCGTGCGGGACCTGGCGCCCGACGTTCGCCGGGTTGACACCCGGACCGTCCTTGAGCTCGAACGTCGGATAGTCGGTGGTCTCGACCTCGACCCTTCCCGTGCCTTTGTAGATGACTGCTTTGTTACCTGGCACGGTCGTACTCCTCTCCTTTACTCGAATGCTGATGCTGTCGATGTGTGAGATGTCGTGCGCTTCGATCCAGTCGCCTCACCTCCCTCCCGACCTTTGGGGTGGGACGGGGCAGGTTGGGCTCGCGTGATGTGGCGTGATGAAGTCATCACACGCCTCGATCCGGCCGTGGAAGCGGGCCGTCCATACCCGCCGCCGCGCCACCTAGATCGCCAGGGGACGTTGCCGGAGAAGGGAAATCTCACCTGAGCAGGGGCCGGGATCTCTCGCCGGGATCTCACCTCGGCAAAGGGCGGATCTCTCTCGCCCGAACTTCCAACCTAGGCCTGTCCCAGGGCAGCGTCAATCAGTCAAGCCGGGTCAGTTACAGGGATCTCCGGCCGGCGATGAACCGCCCGGTCGCGATGCGGCCAGGTCAGAAATATCCGGCGGCGCGAGGCGGCTCTCGACGCCGTTCGGCTCAGGCCAGCCGGTTGGCGAGCCAGGCCAGCGCCGGGGCGTACTGGCGGTCGATGGTGGCGTGCGTCGCGCCCTCGACCTGTTCGAAGTGGACGACGTTGTCAGCGACTCCGACATCGACCAACGCGTCGCGGAATGCCTCGGCGCCGAGATCGAGGAACCACTCGTCCTTGGTGCCGCCGTCGATCCAGACCGCTCGCAGGTCGCGCAGCGCGTCTGCGTAGTGGGGCGCCATCCGTACCGGGTCCCAGTCGAGCCAGCGCTGCCACGCGTCCGGCACGAGCGCAGCGGTTCGCGGGTCGAACGGCAGCTCCGGCCGGCCGTCGGGCCCCGTGGAGAAGCAGGCCGCCACGCCGAGCAGCATGGCCAGCCGGCCGTCGTCGTTCGGGTCGGTGGAGTACGCGCCGCCGCGGAACGCCTCCCACCACGCGAAGATGTCGCCGTCGTGGTCGCGCAGCGTGCGGACCGCGGTGGGGAACTCCGGGATGTAGCAGGCCTCGTAGAGCGCGTCCCCGGCATGGGTCGCCAACCCGCCGAACAGGTCGGGCCGGAGCATCGGCGTGATCATCGCGCCGAAGCCGCCGCTCGACTTGCCGGCGATGCCGCGGTGCTCCGGCGCGGCCAGCGTCCGGTAGCGACTGTCCACGTACGGCACGACCTCGTCGCACAGGTACGAGTGGTAGGCGCCGGTGCCTGGCGAGTCGACGAACTGGCTGCCGCCGTACGCGGTCCAGGCGTCGACGTACACGACGATGGCGGGCGGTGTATCGCCACGCGAGAAGACCTCGTCGGCCTCCTCGGGGAACGACGACCGGAACGCGCGGCGGTTGCGCCACATCGTGACGAACCCCGTGTAGCCCTGGATCACATAGACACTCGGGTAGCGCCGCTCCGGATCGTCGTCGTATCCCGGGGGCGTGTAGACGAGCAGCGGCCGCTCGTGTGGATCGCCCAGTGGATTGCCGCGAAGCAGCTCGCTGGTGAAGGTGAGCTCGTCGATCCGGCCGGCCAGTTCGGAGGCGTACCAAGGGTGCATGGGGCAACTCTTTCAGGGCCGATCCGACGGAGGACAGCGGATTACCGTCGGCCCTTGTCGCCGCAGATCGACGTGCACAGACTGGCCTTGCCGCCGCCTCGGGGGTGATGCGACGGACACCTTCCGAACGTCCGGCCGGCGCGACCGGGCGGAAAGGACAGATCATGGGAAACCCAGTCGTCCACTTCGAGGTCATCGGCAAGGACGGACCCGGACTCCAGCGCTATTACTCAGAGCTGTTCGGTTGGGAGATCGACGCCGACAACCCGTCGAACTACGGACTGGTCAACCGAGAAGGCAACACCAGTCCGGAGGGCGTCGGCATCGGCGGCGGGGTCGGTCCCGCGCCGGACGATTCCTACGCCGGACACGTCACGTTCTATGTCGAGGTTCCCGACGTCGGGGCCACCCTCGCGAAGGCCGAGAGCATGGGTGGCACCCGGCTGTTCGGCCCCGACGAGGTCCCGGGTGCCGGTGTCATCCTCGGGCAGTTCACCGACCCGGAAGGGCACCTGATCGGCCTCACCCAGGCGACCCCGGCGGGGTAGCCGGACGCGGGTAGCGCCGGTAGATCTCGGCGGCCGCCTCGTGGAAGCCGGTCGGCGCTCCGGCGGCTCCGAAGGACTCGGCGATCTCCTCCATCTCGCCGACCCAGCGCCAGCCCTTGCGTACGGCTGTGCCCTCGGCCCGCTCGAGTCGGGCTTCGAGCTCGGGCAAGGAGCGAGCCCATTCCTGTCGGAGTCCGCCGGCGACGCCTTCGTGCTCGGCGACGGCGTGGATGCCCAGCAACAGGGCCGCCGAACCCTTGGTCCAGGCGGCGTAGGTCATCTTGACCGCCGACGCCGATCCGACCCGATCGTCGACGACCACGGCCTCGACGACGGTGCCCGCGAAGAGCCCGGCGACCTCAGCGGCCGCCGGGCCGGAGAGGTACAGCCGGGTCGTGGTCGGG
>JALDXR010000407.1:0-4071 GCA_032154865.1 Nocardioidaceae bacterium | reverse complement strand
CCAGCCGCGCAGGGTGGAAGCGATCTTGGCCGCCGTACCGACCGGTCCCTGCCAGGACAGCTCGCTGCGGTACGCGCCGGCCGCCGCCGGCTGTCCGGTCCAGGACAGGCTCACCTGGACGCCGAGCACGCCGCCGACCGCCCACTCGACATGCGGGCACAAGGCTGACGAGGCGGAGTGGACGTACAGCACGCCACGCGTCGTCGTTCGCGTGGCGGCCGAGGTCGTCACAGTCACCGGGTCCTCCCTTGCCTCGAGGTACGCCTTCCCCAGCGACCTGACTCGGCATGAGCCCAGTGACTGGCGCCATTGTGCACCATCACCCCCACCGGTTGCCAGCAGCCACACCTGCCACGCGGCAACCAGTCCGGATCCGGGGTCAGTGGCGGCGCCGGCACAGCCAGGTGACCCGGTCGCCCCGGCGGTAGGACTTCACGGTCGTCACCATCGGCCGGGTCCGCAGGAACCGCTGCCAGTCGAACTTCTTCTCCACCTCGAACCCGAACGAGTCGAGGATCAGCTCCAGGGCCGCCGGCGACGGCCGTCCCACCAGCATTCGCCCGTCGTGGGCGAGGTGACCGGCCGCGGAGTTGCCCTGCCGCTCGACGTCCTCCGCCTTGATCCGTACGACCGGCTCCTCTGAGCGATAGACCTGGGTGTCGAGCAGCAGGTAGGTCGGGTCGACCGAGCGGATGCCGTGGAACAGATCCTGGTAGCGCAGCGTGTGGTAGAGAAATCCCAGGCACAGCACCACATCGGCCTCGAGCTCATGCTCGGATCCTCCGAGGACCTCGAAGACGTCGCCGTGGATCAGCCGGTAGCGATCCGGGTCGGCGCCGTAGTGCGCGAGATTGTCCCGAGCATGCTCGACAAGGTCGGCCCGGGCCTCGATACCGGTGACGTGCTTCGCGCCGGCGTCGAGCGCCGCCAGGCTCCAGCGACCGTCATGACTCGCGATGTCGAGCACCCGAGCCGCTTCGAAGATCTCCCGGTTGTCGTCGAACAGGACCTGGTGGCGCAGGTTGAGCCGGCCCGGCGTGCTGGCGACCGAGCTGGTAGCGACAAACCGTGGATACTTCTTGAAAAACACCGCTTCCACCCTTGCACGACGAACTGGACGACGTCACGTAACCGATCGCGAAGAATCGTCACTGCTGGTAGCCAATTTGTGAGCTCAGTTTGCCTCAGGGTAGTCAACCGACTACGCCTAGTCGGTGGGCTGTTCGAGGCGATCGCGTCCGGCTGATCAGGTCGTAGGACGCAGCCGCCGCGTCGTCAGCGTCTCGAGGCCACCGGTGTGCTCGGCGACCCGACGCAACGCTCGCAACAAGGCGGCCTCGCCACGCGCACCGAGCAGTTCTTCGAGGTCGGCGCGCACGGTGGCCCGGGCGGCTCGACCGGCGTCGATCGCCGCCTGGCCACGCGCCGTGAGACGCACCTGACGCACCCGGCGATCGCCCTCGACGACCTCGCGGGCCACATAGCCCAGTCGCTCCAGCTCGGCCACGCTCTTGGACGCACCCTGCTGGGTGACGCCGAGCAGGTCGGCCAGCTCGCCGATGGTCTTCGGACCGGGCAACAGGTGCTGGAAGACATAGCCGTGCACCGGCCGGACATCGTCGAAGCCGGCCTCGACCATGTAGCGCACGACTCGCTCGTTGACGCCGTTGGAGGCCGCGGCGAGCAGCAGGGTCGGGTCGTCGAGAACGCTGGGCTCGGCCATGGCCCTCACCCTAGATTCCACAACCAGGGTTGCACAATTGAGATAACACAACTAGGGTTGTGCTTATGACGACCCAGACATCAGCCCTCGCAAAGTCTTCTCGCGTCGACGGCTTCGATTCCGTACGAGACGCGTTCTACGACCTGTTCGCCGACCCGGACGAGGTCGGTGCCGCGTTGTGCGTCGTCGTCGACGGCCGCATCGTGATCGATCTCTGGGGCGGCCATGCCGACCGACGACGGCGCCGCGAGTGGGAGCGGGACACGGTCGTCAACATCTTCTCGGCCGGCAAGGGCGCACTCGCGGTCGCCGTCCAGATCCTCGTGGATCGAGGGCAGCTTGACCTCGAGGCACCGGTCGCCCGCTACTGGCCGGAGTTCGGCGTGGCCGGCAAGAGCAGCGTTCTGGTCGGCCATCTCCTGGACCATCGCGCCGGACTGCCGGCCCTCCGGACCTGGCTTCCGGATGGATCGCTGTACTCCTGGGACACCATGGTCGGGCACCTTGCCGCCGAGGAGCCTTGGTGGGAGCCCGGCACCCGGCACGGCTATCACCCCGTGACGTTCGGCTGGCTGGTCGGCGAGCTGATCCGCCGGGTCGACGGCCGACGCGTACGCGACTTCCTCTGTGACGAGGTGTCCGGACCGCTTGGCCTCGGACTCACCGTCGGCGCCGGTCAAGTCGAGTCCGCCCGGATCGCGGCGGTCGTCGAGCAGTCCGACGGCGACCAGGCGTTGACGAGCGTCTTCGAGGATCTCCCGGAGATCACCCGGAAGGCCTTCGCCAATCCCCCGGAGCTCCTGACGCCCGGCCTGGTCAACAGCCCGGCCTGTCGGGCGGCCGAGATTCCGGCGGTCAACGTCCATGCGTCGGCTCGAGACCTGGCGCTTCTCTACGCGACGCTCGCCGACGGGCACCGACCGGCCGGGCTGCTGTCGCGGGCCGCGGCCGCCCGAGTGCAAGCGGAGCGGGTCGCGGGTCCGGACGCCGTCCTCGGACTCGACAGCCGATTCGGCCTGGGCCTGATGCTGCCGAGCCCGCTGCGACCGTTCGGAAAAGGATCGGCCGTCGCCGGCCACAGCGGTGCGGGTGGCTCACTCGGATTCGTCGACGCCGACGCCCGACTCGGGTTCGGCTTCGTCGTCAACCGAGCTCTCGCCAGCGGCGTCGGCGGCGATCCGCGATGGGCGGCCATCACCGACGCCGTCTACTCCTGCCTGTGATCCGGCGGTGACGAAGCCACTGCCGTAGCGCCGACCACCATCTATCGGATTGGATCGGATCATGGCGATCTCAGTCCGCTCGGGAGGCAGTGACGACGGCCCGGTCGTCGTGTTGGTGCATGGGCTCGCGGCGACGAACCGCGTGTGGGACGGCCTTGTCGAGGCACTCGATCCGAGCTGGGGCTGGATCGCGCCGGACCTGCCGGGTCACGGCGGCTCCGGGCCGCTGTCCGGCTACACCTTCGGCAGTCTCGCGGCGGCCGTCGACGCTGTCCTGGACCCCGAGCGCCCGGCGACGATCCTCGGCCACTCCCTCGGCGGCGTCGTCGGTCTCGAGCTCGCCAGCGGTGAGTACGGCGTCGCCGTGACTGGCATGTGTGGTCTCGGCATCAAGGTCCGCTGGACCGACGACGAGCTCGCCAAGGCGGCCGAGTTGGCGTCGCGGCCGAGCCGGGTCTTCGACACCCGGGCCGAAGCCGTCGACCGGGCACTCAAGGTCGCCGGCCTGGCCGGGCTGGTGGCCCCGGACTCCCCTGCCGCGACGTCGGCCGTGACCGCGTCGGCCGACGGATGGCGGCTGGCACTCGACCCGGGCGGGTTCGCGGTCGGACGGCCGGACATGCAAGCCCTGCTCGCTGCCGCCCAAGCGCCGGTCGTCCTCGCGGCCGGTGAGCACGACTCGATGAGCCCGGTCGAGCATCTACGCGACCTGGTTCGGGATCCGGTCATCCTGCCCGGGCTCGGCCACAACGCCCAGGTCGAGGGACCGTCGGCGCTCGTGCCTATCCTCGAGCACCTTCGAGGCGACCCGCTGCGCTAGACCGGGCAACCGAAGGGACCGTTGATGCGTCTTCAGGACATGAGGGCATGGACGGTGTCCTGGCTCCGCGCGATGACCGTCATCGCCCTTGCTGCATCCGGCGCGGTCGCCTGTATCGAGGGCACTGACGAAGATCGGGTCGACCGGGCCGGAGACGATCTCGTGCCGCCGCCGGCCGTACGCGTGCACTACGGCGACGAGTCGACCGCCCTACAGCCCTGGACCTGGTGCTACCTATCGGCGTGCGCCGACGGCGCGCCGCCACCGAATCCGCTCGAAGTCGGGAGTCCCGAGCAGATCTTCGT
>JALDXR010000406.1:0-4080 GCA_032154865.1 Nocardioidaceae bacterium | reverse complement strand
GTCGACGACTGGCTGAGCCGCGAAGCCGCTGCGAGCCGGCTGGGCGTACCGACGTCGAAGGTGCGGCAGCTCGCCCGCGATCACCAACTCCTCCTGGGCCCGGGCGGCCGGGTGCCGGCACTGTTCCTCGACGAGTCGGGTCTCGTCAAGGGTCTGGCCGGCACCCTCACCGTGCTGTCCGACGCCGGTTACGACGAGGTCGAGTCGATGCGGTGGCTGTTCTCCGCCGACGACTCGCTGCCCGGGCGGCCGATCGACGCGCTTCGCGAAAACCGTGGCACCGAGGTCCGGCGCCGCGCCCAGGCCCTGGGATTCTGATGGTGGAGGTCGAGATGCCATGAGCGGGCTTGCCGCGTTGCTGGCCGGTCGCAAGTCGGTCGGGGTCTATCACTGGTCATCGCCGATGCGTACCAGCGACATCCGGCACTGCGCCGTGCACGCGCACTGGCGCTGCGTCGTCCTGGACACCATCGAGGCGGCCGACGACGCGTCGTTCCACGAGGCGGTCGCGGCCGCGTTCGATCTGCCCGAGTCGTACGCCGGCAGCCGCGATGCGCTGGTCGACGCGCTGCGCGACTCGGCCGGCCCAGAAGGTGCCCAGACCCTCGTCGTGTGGGAGGGCTGGGCGACGCTGGCCAAGGCCGATCCGGCGACCGTTCGCGGGGTCGTCGACGTCCTCACCGAGCGCAGCGGCCAGCCGTCGCCGTTCGCGGTCGTCCTGCACGGACCGGGTCCGGACCTCGGGCTCACCGAGCTGGATCAGCGGCCCGGTCAGGCTGCGGTCTGATACGTCAGCGACACGATGCCGGATCGATAGGGCTTGGCCTCCACCAGACGGAGGCGGAGCAAGCCGTGCTCGGGCGGAATCAGCGGCCGGCCCTGTCCGAGAGCGACCGGGAGCATGCGGAGCTGCAGCACGTCGACCAGCCCGGCTCGCAACAGTGACTGGGCGAGGGAGAGGCTGCCCCAGAGGATCATGTCTCCGCCGGGCTCCCGCTTGAGCCTGCCGACCTCGGCAGCGGCGTCGGTTGCCACGACCCGGACCGGATCCCACCGGCCCCACGGAGCGCTGTCCAGCGTGGCCGAGAACACGATCTTCGCCATCGTGTTCACCGCCTCCGCGACCGGTTCGCCCTCCGCGGTGGGCCAGTAGTCGACGAACAGCCGGTAGGTCTGGGCACCGAGCAGGACCGTGTCGACGTCCTTGAGCATCTCGAGGTTGTCCGAGTCGACCTCGCTGTAGTCCCTCACGGTCTCGAAGAAGTCGAGATCGTCGTCGGGTCCGGCGGCGAAGCCGTCGAGGCTGACGAGTTCTTGGACGATGACCCTGCGCATCCGCGATCAGGCCGGTCGGATGTTGTGGTGCCGGTGGAAGACGTTGTCGGGATCGTAGGCCCGCTTGATCTCCCGCAGCCGAGCGTAGTCGGACGGCGTGTACGCGTCGGCGGTCCGGCTGGTGTCGTGCAGCCAGTTGAGGAACGAGCCCCCGGTAGCGTAGTCGGCCAACGGCGCGGCCGCATCCGTCGAGCCGTCGATGGTGAATGAGAACGGCGTGTCACGGTGCCCGACCGGCCCCGCGTCCGGACCGGCATCGGCCATCGCGCCGCCCCAGTGCCGAACCTCGACGGCTGAGATGGTCGGCTGCTCGCCGCCGACCGCGTCGACGACCGTGTCGACCAGCCCGCCGGGCAGATCGTCGTACAGCTCGAGGTTCCGGGGAGCGGTGCCGCCGATGGTGGCCGCGTCCGGGTAGGTCATCGGCCGGAACTCGTCGACCAGAGCCTGACCCACCACCCGCTGCAGGGGCCGCAGGGCGCGGGCGCCGTCCTCGGGCGAGCCGACGTAGAAGCCGCGGATGGCGAGGACCGGACCCTTGATGTCGGGCCGCGGCGCGTTCTGCATCAGGACGACTGTGGTGCTCAGCTCGTTCGGCTGGGTGGGCGCCCAGTCGCGGTAGTACGCGAGGGTCTCGGCGGCCCGGTCGAAGGGGAAGTACGCCACGCCGCCGTACGCCTCGGCCACGGGGTGCAGCCGGAACTCCATGGCCGTGACGACGCCGAAGTTGCCGCTGCCGCCACGCAACGCCCAGAACAGATCGGCATGGACACCGCGGCTGGCGGTCAGATGGCGACCGTCGGCGGTCACGACGTCGACCCGGAGCAAGCTGTCGGCGGCGAAACCGTACCCGCGA
Organism: Nocardioidaceae bacterium; assembly: GCA_032154865.1. Taxonomy (GTDB): domain Bacteria; phylum Actinomycetota; class Actinomycetes; order Propionibacteriales; family Nocardioidaceae; genus DATFRX01. The sequence goes on along the minus strand of JALDXR010000406.1, from coordinate 1,889 downwards.
GCGAGCCAGCCGACGCCACCGCCGAGGGTGTAGCCGGCCACGCCGACCGAGGGGGACGATCCCGAGAGGGGAGCCAGCCCGAACGGTGCGGCGGCCGCGATGACGTCGCTCCACCGCGCGCCGGGTCCGGCCCGGGCGATCCGGCGGTCCGGGTCTACGAGCACCTGGGCCATCCGCCCGGTCTTGACCAGGACGCCGCCGTCCGAGGGGACGAACGTGCCGTGTCCGGTGGCCTGGACCGCGAACGGCAGGTCGTGATTGCGCGCTGCCGCGAGGGCGGCGCGGATGTCAGTGGGGGAGGTGGCCTCGGCGACGATCGCCGGCCGCGAGTCGAACGCCGGGTTCAAGGCGGCGCGCTGGGCGTCGTAGGTCTCGTCATCGGGGACGTGGATCGGGCCGCCGAAGCGTCGGAGCAGCTCGGCGACGGGTGCGCCGCTGACGGGCTGGGTCAACGCTTGGATGCTCATCGCTGCTTCTCCTTGGTGTCGGGTGTCGCTTCGATGGTCGATCGGGAGGGGGTGGGGGCACATCCGCGTGCGGGAGGCTCTCGGGCTACTCCGGCTGGGGGAGGCCATAGCCGGGGATACGCCGCTCGGCGTACCCCCGGGTTCGTCTCAGGCGTCGGAACCGACGAGCTCGGCCGGAGCCGCCTCGGTCTCGCTCGGCGTCTCCGACCGGCGCGCCGGCCGCAGCACGGCGGCAGCGACGGCGATCGCGGCCACGACCAGACCGGCGGCGATCACGAAGGCCAGGCGGTAGCCGCCGGTGAGCGCCTCGTGCAGCGACCCGCCGTCGGCCAGCAGGCTCTCGGTACGAGTCGCCGACACGGTGGCCAGCACGGCCAGTCCGAGCGCCGCTCCGACCTGGGCGCTGGTGTTGACCAGACCCGAAGCAAGGCCTGCGTCCTCGGGCGTCGCACCCGACATCGCCAGCGTCATCAGCGCCGGGAAGGCGACGCCGACTCCGGCGCCGATCAGCAGCGTCGAGGGCAGCACGTCGAGGAAGTAGTTGCCGTCGACCGGGACCCGGGCGATCAGGGCGAGCCCGATCGCGATCAGCACCAGGCCGGGGACCATGGTCTTCGTCGGGCCGAGCTTCATGATCAGCGGCTCTGCGTAGCGCACCGACAGGGTGCCCATCACGATCGTGGTCGGCAGGAAGGCGAGCCCAGTCTCCAGCGCGTTGTAGCCCAGGATCTCCTGCAGGTAGAGCACGCCCAGGAAGAACATCCCGAACATCCCGGCGACCGTCAGAGCCTGGATCACGTTGGCGGCCGAGACGGTGCGCGACCGGAAGATCCGCAGCGGCACCAGCGGGTTGCCGGCTGTGGCCTCGCGAACCACGAACGCGACCAGCAGCGCCACTGCGATCGCACCGAGCGTCAGCGTCGAGCCGGCGGTCCAGCCGTCCTCAGCGGCCGGCTGCACGATGGTGTAGACGCCGAGCATCAAGGCGCTGGTGACGAGGACGGCGCCGAGAGTGTCGGTGCCCTGGCCGAAGCCGTTGCCCCGGTCCTTCTCGATGTAGCGCACGGCGAACAGCGCGGTGGCGATGCCGATGGGCAGGTTGATGAAGAAGATCCAGTGCCAGCTGATGGCCTGCGTCAAGACGCCGCCGGCCAGCAGTCCGATCGAGCCGCCGGCCGACGCCACAAAGGCGTACAGGCCGATCGCCTTGGCCTGCTCCCGCGGGTCGGGGAACAGCGTCACGATCATGCCCAGGATCACGGCCGAGGTCATGGCGCCGCCGACGCCCTGGACGAAGCGGGCCGCCACCAGGACCTCCTGGCTCTGGGCGAGTCCCGCCACCAGGGAGGCGGAGGTGAAGATGGCGAGTCCGGTGAGGAACACGCCGCGGCGCGAGATCAGGTCGCCGAGCCGGCCGGCCAG
>JALDXR010000405.1:0-4081 GCA_032154865.1 Nocardioidaceae bacterium | reverse complement strand
GCAGCGGATGGAGACCCTGACCGCCGACGTCAGCGCCGGCGTCCCCGGCGTCCTTCTTTTTCTTGAGAAGGCTTTCGCGCTCTTCCGCGAGCTCCCGCCGCCGCGCCTCGATTGCCTCCAGACGATCCTTGGACTGCTTGCTGGCACGACTCATCCTCCGCGGGTCCCGGGTGAGTTCCCCGGAAGGTTAGCGCCCGCGCCGCGCACTCGCGATATTGCTCGTCGTCCCTCGACGGATGTGACGAGGGGCGTCTGACACGTGCCTCGGCATGCGGTCTCAGCTGTGTCGGACTTCGTAGCGCAGGTGCAGTGTCTGGGGAGCCTGCAGCGTGCGCACCAGGTTGAGTTCGATGTGCTCCGCTGGGAGGTTGTCGAACAGTCGCCTGCCTTGGCCGAGGAGGACGGGTCGGAGCTGGATTTCGATGGCGTCGAGCACCCCGGCTCTGAGACACGTCTGTGCGGTGTAGGCGCCGTGCAGCATGACGTCGCGGTCGCCGGCTGCGTCTTTGGCTTGCTGCACACATGATTCGATGCCGTCGGTGACGTAGTGGACGCGGTCGTAGGGGTTGTCCGCCGGCGGTCGGTGGGTCGGGACGTAGATCGGGACGCCGTTGTGATGGTCGCCTCCCCAGTAGCCGGCGAAGTCCCCAGTACGCCGCCCGGTAATGACGGCCCCACTGGCCAGGCCTTCGTCGAAGACGATGCGGCTGTTGGGATCCGTCGGCCGGAAGCTATTGGGATCGTTGGGATCTGCATCGCCTCCCCCGAGCCAATCCATCAGTCGCATACCGTCGATGCCGGCTGGATTCTGGGCGTCGTCGTGCGGTCCGGTGATGAAACCGTCAAGCGACATCGCCATGGTGACGAAGACCTCTGACATTTCGTTCCTCCAGTACGTTTCGGCGAGCGTTCGTCATCCGACTCGCTCAGCATGCCCAGCACCACGAGATCTCGTCATCGTCAGAACGGGAAACCCGCATCAAGCCGGAGTGAACGATGAACGAGCTCGCGGATCTAGCATGGTCGCGTGGAGCTCCGTGACATCGAGACCTTCCTGGTCCTTGCAGACGAGCTGCACTTCGCCAAGACCGCTGAGCGCCTCTATCTGACCCCGAGTCGGGTCACCCAGACGATCCAGGGACTGGAGCGGGAAGTCGGCGGACCACTGTTCGAGCGCACCAGTCGCCGAGTGAACCTCACTGCGCTAGGAGAACGCTTCCGCGACGCAGCCCAGCCTGGCTTCGACCAGCTGCGCACCGCATTGCGTGACGCGCAGGCATCCGCACGCGGGGTCGAGCAGGTCCTCCGGCTCGGCTATCAGTACTCCATCGGGCCGGGGATCGCTTTGGAGCTTGCCGCCGCATTCGAAACAGAGCACCCCGGAAGTGGCGTCGTGCTGACCACACTCAACGAAGTGTTCGACTTCACCTCCGTCCGTAACGGGCATGTCGACGTGCTGCTCACCTGGTCACCAGGCGGCTCGGCGCAGGCCGCGTTGGCCGACGACCTGACCGCCGGCCCGGTGCTCGGCTCCGACCAACGCGCCGTAGTCGTGGCCAAAGACCACCCGCTCGCGACCCGCGAGTCGATCACCACGGACGATCTCGTCGGGTACGACGTCCGCAAACCGGACCCGCTGGGCGCACCGGCATTCGCAGACGCCTGGGCACCACGACGATCCACCAATGGAGAGCCCATTCACCAGGTCGATGGAGGACGACCGTTCCTGTCTGCCCTCGACCTGTTGACGACCGTGGCACGCAGCCACATGGCACACTTCACGATCCGGTCGATCCTCGACCGCTATCCCCACGAGGGCGTCGTCGCCGTACCGATCACCGACCTGCCACCGTGCGTGATCGTGCCGGTATGGCGAACCTCGGCCGAGAACGCCACCATCCGAGCATTCGCCGATCTAGCGAACAGGCATGCCCTGCTCGTCGCACGGAATCGTGGCCATGACAGAGGGGTCCCCTGAGAACTCATGCTCGAACAACTCCAGTGTCGTCTCCATCTCGTCCGGCCCGATGTACGTTCCATCCCGAGCGAACGGACTGTCGAGGAAATGGATGACGAGGAACGAGGCCACAACGAGCCCGGTGACCGTAAACATCATGCTGCCTTGGACCCACCAAAGCTCGCGCCGGTCGGCGAACACGAGGAGGTAGAGCACGGTGACGGCTCCGCCCAGGATCAGCATCAGCCACACGGCTTGCGGGGTGTCCGACGACGCTTCGGCGAGCCGGGCCCGTCGGCCTTCCCGGCGTTCGGCCTGCTCCTCGAGCCAGTGACTCAGGGCGACCTCGGTTCGTGCGTTGTTCACCGGGACCGTGTCGACCGTCGCCTCGATCTTGTCGATCCAGTCCTCGACCACCTGGCTCTCGCCGCCGGTGTCCATCTTCGGCCATTCATCCTCGACGACGGCTCGTCCGTAGCAGACGAGGTCGCCGCGGAGCTCCTGGTGCTGCGGTTCCGGGAAGAGCCGCGTCGCGCGCAGCAGCTGCGTCACGGCGACGGCTTCCCGCGACGCCCCCTCCTGAGCGCGGACGAAGCTCTCGAACGCTAGGAACAGGACGAACGCGATGAGGATGCCAAGCGCGACGCCGAGGACGCTGAACACACCCGCAGGTGGCACCGGATCGCGGAAAAACCCTTTCGGCGCCAGGTATCGCCTCACGACCAGCATCAGCACCACGGCACCGAGCGACGTACCAATCAAGAGCGCAAATGCCCAGACCGGGACCATTCCTACGTTCCCCCGATCGCGATCGACGGGTGCCAGCCTCAAAGCCTAATCGCGGCGGTCGTCTTGACTAGGCCTTTCAGATCTGATGGTCCGCGGTGAGGGTCGATCTCACCCTGCGGGGGTGAGATGCAGGAGTCCGATGCGACGAGTTGCCCACGTCGACGGCCGTCGACGTTAGACCTGGCCACGCATCGCCACTGCCATCATGGATGGGTGATCCGGTTCGAGGTGGACGGCCTCCTCGCGCTCACACATTGGCTCGGTCGCGCGATCGAAGACTTCACCCACGATGCGCCGTACTAGAGGTGCGTCGACCACGCCTCGGGCGGCTCCGTCTCGGGGTCCTCTTCCACAAGGAACCGCTCGGCAGGTACGCGGAGCCATTGCACGAGTGTCGTGAATCCTTCGGCGTCCGATCCGGCGCCTATCGGTGACCTGAACTCGGCTTGGCGCTGTCGCCCGGGGCTGTGTCGGCTTTGGTGTAGAGGACCTCGCGGGCCTGCTCCGCGGCGCGGGTGATGCTTTCGCCGACGAAGTCGAGGTAGCGGGCGACGTTCTCGAGGCGGGCGGCGGCTGGCGTGTCGCGGCCGAGGACGCCGACGCCCTGCCTGGCGGTCTCGGCGAGCCGGGCGTTGTCCTGGGCACTGCGCATCATTGACTGGTACCAGAGGTCGTCGTCGACGACGTAGCGCTCCCGGCGTCGGTCGTCGCGTTCCCGGCGTACGAGGTCCAGGCTCTCGAGGGACGCAATCGCTTTGGAGATGGACGCCGGGCTGACCTGGAGGCGCTGGACGAGTTCGGACGCGGTCAGGCTGCCGGCGTCGGTCGTGTAGAGGCAGACCAGCACCCGGGACATCATCTTGGGCAGGCCGGACTGCATGAGGACGGTGGTGAACATCTCCTCATACTCACCCACGGCCTCGGCGTCGCGTCCGTGGGTCGGCGGGGGCACATCCTGGCGTCCGGGCGAGGCTTGTCTGCGCCGGTGGGCGCGGCGTTCGGTGGCGCGGTGGGCCAGGTCGGCGCGGTAGGCAGTCGGGCCGCCATTTCGCATCACCTCACGCGTGATCGTCGAGGTGGGACGGTCGAGCCGTCTGGCGATCTCCGCATAGGCAAGGCCGTCTGCCACCCCCAGTGCGATCTGCTGGCGCTCCTGCTGGGTGAGCCTGCCTCCCGGCATCGCTGTCTCCTTCGTGCTACGTGATGTCTCCAGCATAGCCTTTGCTCCAATCCATTGCAACGCGATGTCCGGCCTTCCGTTGCGTTAGATTCAGAGCCGTTGCAACGATTTTGGCCCTCTCTAGCTGCGACGTTTTCCTCTGTACGCAACAGCTC
>JALDXR010000404.1:0-4094 GCA_032154865.1 Nocardioidaceae bacterium | reverse complement strand
CTTAGAGAGCCAAATCCGGCAACTCCCGCTCGGCTGTCTGGAGCTCGGCTGGTGACTCGGTGCGCGGATCTACCGGCCGCTGGAACAAGGCTCCCGATGGATACCCGGCGAGATCGCTCGTCCGGACGTACACGAATCCTCGGCGGCGGTAGTAGTCCTGCAACCCGACGTTGTCGGTCCATACGTCGATGCGTAGCCAGCGGACGTGTTCGCTCGCCGCGCGATGGTCGGTCCAGTCGAGGATGGCTGCACCGATGCCGGTGCGGGCATTCGATCGGCGGACGATGAGCCGGTGAATGTAGTGGGCTGGCTCGTCGCGCTGGCTCGGCGTCCACAGTCCAGGGTCGGCATACCGATCCACCGCGACTGTAGCGACGACCCGGCCGCCGTCATGAACCATCCAGGTCTCCCCGGCATCGATGCTGGCAGCGATCCGATCCGCCATCGCGTCGTGGCTCGGCCAAGGCTGTCGCCACTGGTCGATCCCCCGCGTGGCCAACCATGCACTCGCCTCGTCTCTCATGGCGATGATGGTTGGCAGGTGCCGACTAGAGGCCGGTCCGATGATCATCGGGACGTGGTGCCCTCGCGGTCGTAGCCGGTGAGGTCGCCGAGCTCGTAGACGACCCGGTTACGGTCGCCGGCGAACGTCGTCTTGGTAAGCCGTAGTGGCCGATCCTTCGTGAATGTTGTCCTGGCGTAGACGAGGACCGGTGCGCCGCTGTCCATGGCCAGTCGCCGAGCTTCGTCGGGCGTCGGCATCCGCGTCGTCAGTTCATCGATGTAGCCGACCTCGATGTAACCGTGATCGGCCATCTCCCGGATGGTTCCTTTGGGCAGATCGTGCGGCCTCAGAAGGCCGCACTCGTTCGCGATGTCCAGCGCGTAGTAGCTGTCCTGCAGGCTGGAGGGTTCGCCGTCCACGAGACGAACGAAACCGCGCAGGGCGAGTGAATCTCCCTCTTCGACCTGAAGTCGCTCCGCCAGCTCGGCCGTCGCCGCGACAACCTTCATCTCGAAGTCGCGGTAGCTCGCGGTTCGGCCCTGGGCAGCGACCTCAGCGATGTACGCGTCGGCCTTTTCGCTGCCGTGTCGGTCGCGATCCTCGGCCCAGCTTGCGTGATAGGTCGTGATCGCCTGGTCGCGGACGAAGGTGCCTAGCCCGGGCGTACTGGATATCGCGCCCTCATTGGTGAGCATCGCCAGCGAGAGTCGAACGGTGTTGCGCGACACGCCGTACTTGCGACCCAACTCCTGCTCCGTGGGAAGCTTGCCGCCAGGAGGTAGCTGACCTGTCCGGATCGCCTCGCGCAGCTCCGCCGCAATTCGTCGGTAGAGCGGGTCAGATTGTGCCACTGGACCTGTCCTCCTAGCTGATACCAACAAAGTCTCGCATGCGGTTCCGGTGTGCACCGGGTGAGCCGGCCTCGTGAGCAGTCCCGTGAGCAGCGGCATACAAAACGCCCCCGGAGCACTGGACTCCGAGGGCGTTCTGCGTGGTAGCGGGGGCAGGATTTGAACCTGCGACCTCTGGGTTATGAGCCCAGCGAGCTACCGAACTGCTCCACCCCGCGTCGGCCCGGACAGCATAGGCGTAGGTGACTGCCGCAATCAAATCGGAGATGTTCGGACCAACCCGGCAGGCCCAAACCGGGTCAACCCGGTTCCGCGGAACCGCCCCGAGCCACGGACTACTACTGCTGGTCCGGCGAGGGCGCCTGCTCCGCGTTGAGCTGATCCATCGCTTGCTGGATCAGCGTCTGCATCTCCTGGACCTTGGCTTGATAGGTCGCGAGATCGCCTTGCCGCAACGCAGCCTCCGCGTCCTGGTAGGCCTGGTCGGCCTGCTCCAGGAGCTGCTCGACCTCGCCGGTGGGCGGCGGCTCGGTGCCATTGCCGCCTTGCTCGGGCGGCGGCGTGGTCGGTGGCGGCACCACCTCACCCGGGCTCGCACCCAGGGCGACCCGCAACGCCTCGTCCAGGCTCTGGCCGTAGCCGACCTGGTCGCCGAAGGACGCGACGACGTACTGCAGGATCGGGTACGTGCCGGTCGTCGACGTCCGCTGCGTATACACCGGCTGGACGTAGAGCAGGCCGTTGCCGACCGGCAAGGTCAGCAGGTTGCCGCTGATCGTCTGCAAGCCGGACTGCTCGTACGGCAACAACGCCCGGGACAGGCCCTCGTCGTTGTTGAACTCGTTGGCCATCTGGCCCGGGCCGGGCACTTGCGTCTCGCTCGGCAACTGGAGGATCTCGATCGTGCCGTAACCGCCGTCCTCCTCCTCGTCGGTCGCGTCGGCGTTCACCGCCATGAACGATGCGAGGTTGTCCCGGCTCTCCGGTACGAAGACGCTCGTCAGCGAGAAGTTCGGTTCACTCTCGTCCGGCATCTGGATCGAGAGGTAGTACGGCGGCTGCGACACGTTGCCGGCGGTCGGGTCCTCTGGCACCCGCCAGCGCTCGCCGCCCTCGTAGAACGTGCCGGAGTCGGTCACGTGATACTGCGTCAGCATCTCCCGCTGCACCTTGAACTGATCCTCCGGATAGCGCAGGTGCCGCATCAGGTCCTCGCTGATATCCGACTTGGGCTGCACCACGTCCGGGAAGACGTTCATCCAGGTCTGCAGGATCGGGTCGGCCTCGTCCCACTCGTACAGCGACACCGAGCCGTTGTAGGCGTCGACGACGGCCTTGACCGAGTTACGCATGTAGTTGATCTGGTCGTTGGGCAACGCCTCGTTCGACGCCTGAGAGGTCAGCGAGGTCGACGTCGCGTCCTCGAGGCTGGTCAGCTCGGACAGCGGGTAGGAGCTGGACGTCGTGTAGCAGTCGACGATCCACACGATCCGCCGATCGCCGTTCTCGTCCGGCACGACCGCGGGGTACGGGTTGCCGTCGACCGTCAGCCACGGCGCGACCTTCTCGACGCGCTCGCGCGGATGCCGGTCGTAGAGGATGGTCGAATCCGGGTTGACCCGGCCGGAGAGCAGGATGTTCGGCTCACCGAACTTCAACGCGTAGAGAGCCTGATTGAAGAATCCGCCCACAGGCACGCCGCCCTCACCCTCGTAGGTGTTGCTGGTGGCTTGCGACTCGTCGGACGTGCCCTGGGGAATGTCCACCTCGACCGGCTCGGCACCGGAAGGCTGTCCGACGATCGAGTAGTCGGGCGAGTTCTCGCCGAAGTAGACGCGCGGCTGATCGAGCTGGAGCGACTGGTCCTGCGTCTGCGGCGGGATGTCCTTCACCGTCCAGACCGGCTGCCCCTCCGGACCGCGCTCGTTGCCGCGGGCGGCGACGACGCCATAGCCGTGGGTGTAGACGGTGTGGTCGTTGGCCCAGTTGCGCTGGCTCGGCTCGAGGCCGTCGAGATTGAGTTCGCGGGCCGCGATCACGACGTCCTGCTCCGACGTCGTCGGGGCCGCGGTGCCGGCGGTTGCGGGGTCGTTGATCTGGTAGCGGTCGACATCGAGCGTCGCCGGCATCGTGTAGTAGCCACGGACCTGCTGCAGTTGCTCGAAGGCCGGCGACACCAGGGTCGGGTCGAGCAATCGAGTGCCGGGGGTCGCTTCGGCCGCCGTCGCCAACTCGCTCCGGGACAGGTCGGTGTTCGCGTCATACGGCTCGACCTTGACGTTGCTGAGGCCGAACGCGTCCCGGGTGGCGTTGATGTTGTTCTCGATGTACGGCGCTTCCTTGTCCGGCTCGGACGGCCGCACCTGGAACGACTGCATGATCGCCGGCCACACCCCACCGATCAGGATCGACGACAGCACCAAGAGACCGAGGCCGATGCCGGGCAGCAGCCAGGACCGCCGGAAGGCGTTGACGAAGAACAACACCGCACAGATCAAAGCGATGATGATCAGGATGTTCTTCGAGGGAATCACCGCATGGGCATCCGTATAGGAGATCCCGGTGAACAAGCTGCCATCGGCGATCGCGAGGCCGTAACGGTCCATCCAGTAGGCGACGGCCTTCAGCAGGACGAAGAGGCCGAGCAGGATCGACAGGTGGACCTGGGCCGCCGCCGAGAAGCGGTTGGACCGGCCCTGCAACACGATGCCGCCGTACAGGTAGTGGATCAGCGCGGC
>JALDXR010000031.1:0-14114 GCA_032154865.1 Nocardioidaceae bacterium | reverse complement strand
ACCGCGCTGGCAGGGGCGCCAGGTGTTCTGGAGCCCGGACGCCACCACCGTCTATATCAGTTCGACAGCGGCCACGCCGGCCCGCGCTGTCCACCTCGTCACCGGAGAGACCGCCACGGCGCCCTTCGAACCAGCGGGATCCGCGTTCCTAGCCGACGGCCGGGTCGTGGAGTACCACTGGTCGCGACGAGCCGGCTACCAGATTCGCATCTACGACGACGGCGGCGACCAGGTCTTCCGATCGTTCAACACCGACACTGTGCTCGGCTGGCTCCCGTACATCTCGGCTCACGGTGACCGATGGGCAGCCCAGCGCGTCTCCATCGGCTGGACCCAGGACGATCCCCGTCGTCCGAATGCGCCGGCCAGCGGCGTACTCATCCTGGATGCGGACGCTCGATCGGAGGCATTCCTCCCCGTCAAGGGGTATGGCAACAATGGTGGCGGAGGTGCGGTGTTCGGATGGCGAGGCGACGGCACCGTGTTGTTCCGGATCTACCGCATGAGGGCGCCCGCCGTGGTCCTCGCCTGGAACGTCGAGTCCGGGCGGATCACCCGGATCGCTGACTATCACGTGACGAGCGGTGACATCTCCGTCGTCGCCGACTACCTGCCGGCTCAGTGAGCCTCGCGCAGATTCGCGGGCCAGGGGTCAGGCCACTCGAAGCCCGTCGATGTCGTAGGGCACGTTGACGCTGGTGTCGGCGCCCGGGTTCGGCCGCCAGCCGCCGTTGAACGTGTCGCCGTTGGCGCCGAACCTGCCGGTGAACGTCGCGTCGAGCGGCCCGTACGTCACCGAGATCGTGACCTCGTCGCCCTCGACCGTCCAGACGTACGGCAGCGGCGCCGGGGCCATGTTGGAGTAGACGGTCGAGGGGTAGGTCTTGGTCGCCGGGTCGTAGCCCACGAGCTCCTGGCTCTCGATCGGCATCCCCATGAAGTTGAGGGAGATGCGCTGCTCCATGAAGAAGCCACCGGGCAACCAGCGATAGCTGGACTCGCCAGAGATCGTGTCCTTGTCGGAGCCGACGAGCCGGCCGGTGAGCTTCCAGCTCCCGATGAAGCGATCCAGCTCGCGGAGGGCGGGGTCCGGCGCGGGCATCTGCGGAGCGGTGTTCTCGGTCATGTCGATGTCTCCCTGGTCGAATGCGGTGCGGTACGGGAGCGAGATGTTGCCGATGACTCGGCCGCCGCTGGCGGTGTGGTCCGCTGCCATGGTTCCCTCCCTTGACCACCCTGCCAGTGGCCAATGACAGACTTCTCAGGTGTCTGAGGTGCACCACGTGCCGCCCGAACGGCCGACCGCGGCGGCGAGCCGCGCGACTGATCCCGGCGAGGCGATCATCGAACGGCTACGGGCCGCCGGCTGCGTCTTCGCCGAGGACGAGGCCCGGCTGCTGATCGCCCACGCCGAACGGTCCGACGAGCTCGACGCACTGGTCTCGCGACGGGTCGCCGGCGAGCCGCTCGAGCAGATCCTCGGTTGGGCCGAGTTCGGTGGACAGCGCATCGCGATCGATCCGGGCGTGTTCGTACCACGCCGACGCAGCGAGCTACTCGCCCGGCAGGCCATCGCCCGGGCACGGGACGGAGCCGTCGTCGTCGACCTGTGCTGCGGCTCCGGCGCCGTCGGGGCAGTCGTCATGGCGGCACTGGATCGCATCGAGCTGCATGCCACCGACATCGACCCGGCCGCAACCCGGAACGCCCGGCGCAATCTCCCCGACGCGGCCACCGTCTACGTCGGCGATCTCGACGAGCCCTTGCCGCGTCGGTTGCGCGGTCACGTCGACGTACTCGTCGCCAACACCCCCTACGTGCCCACCGCGGAGATCGAGCTGATGCCGCCGGAGGCCCGCGTACACGAACCACGCGAGGCTCTCGACGGCGGCGCGGACGGGCTCGACGTCGCGCGACGGGTCATCGCGGCGGCACCCCGGTGGCTCGCGCCGGGTGGATCCGTCCTCGTCGAGACGAGCGACCGGCAGGCGCCGGCCCTCACCGATGTCGTCGTCGCGCGTGGCCTCACGTCTCGCATCGTCCATTCCGACGACCTCGACGCGACCGTCGTCATCGGCGCCAAGCGCCTTTGACCTAGGGCAACACCTTGGACGACGGCTCAGGTTCGGACGTACGAGCGACCAGCAGCGTCGCCAGCATCGGACAGAGCAGGACGGTCATCGCTCCGCCGGCGATGAGGAGCGAGGCGTTCTCCGTCGACATCTCCCCCGCGTCCACCGCGACCGCGGTCACGGCCACGATGATCGGCAGTCCCGTCGAGGCGAACAGCGCGACCCCGAGGCCGTTGCGGGCGTCCATCCGATCCGACGGCAGGCCGGTGAAACGCGAGACGAGGAAGACCGGCAACCCACGTGCCAACAGGATCAGCGCGAACACGGCGACCAGACCAGCCGGGTTCTCGGCGATGGCGCCGGGATCGACCACCATGCCGGAGGTCACGAAGAAGATCGGGATGAGCAGGCCGAACGCGAGGCCGTCGATCTTGGTCTCGAGTCGCTCATTGCCCGTCGGCAGTGCCCTCCGGAGGATGAAGCCGGCAGCGAACGCGGCCAGGATGATGTCGAGCTTGAAGGCCGTCGCCACGGCGATCAGCGTCATCAACATCAACAGCGTGAGCCGGACGGGAATCTGGCCGGTGGTCTCCGACCCGAGTCGAACCAGCTCCAGGAAGCGTGAGGTCTCCGGCCGCAGTCGGATCGGAGGCAAGGTCATCGCCGCCGCGATGCCGGCGAAGGCGAGCAGGATCAGGAGCGAGGCCAGCGCTCCCCGCGAGCCGAGCAGGACCGAGATGGCAACGATGGGTCCGAGCTCGCCGAACGCGCCGTGTCGCAACACCGCGACGCCGACCGGGTTCGTGATGAGTCCGCTGTCGCGGAGGATCGGCAGCAACGTGCCGAGCGTCGTCGACGTCAGGATGATCGCCAGTGCGATCTCGCCATCGACCACGTTTGCCAGGTGCAGCAAGGCGACCAGTGCGAACGCGAAACCGAGACACCCCACCCAGGTCAACAGGGCCGTCCGACCGGAGCGACTGGTCAACTCCCTGATCTCGATCTCGTACCCCGCCAGCAGGAACAGCATCGCGAGGCCGAGCTTGCTGAGCATGTCGATGGCCTCATCGTTGGCGGCCAACTCCAAGCCGAACGGACCGAGGATCATGCCGAACGCCAACAGGAAGACGACCTCGGGAATCAGCCGGCGTGGGATCAGACCGGCCAGCAGCGGCGCGACGACAGCAGCCAGCGTTATCCAGAACATCGAATCGATCGACGACGGCATGGTCATCCTCCCCGGGTAGCCAGGGCCGCGGGTCCGCGCTCGCTCGATTCTCACTCGGGATGCGGGCTTGGTGCCGGGGCCGAAGGGCTTGCGATGGGAGAGACTTGAGTCCCGAAGCTAATGATGTTAGCTTTACGGCTATGAGTACTAGCGAATATCTCACGCGGCCCGAAGGGCGCATTGCGTACGACCTGCAAGGCGACGGCCCCTTGGTCGTCTGCCTCCCCGGCATGGGCGATCTTCGGACGACCTACCGCTTCCTCGTCCCGGCCCTGGTCGACGCGGGCTACCGGGTCGCCACCCTGGATCTGCGTGGCCATGGCGACAGCGATGCCACCTTCTCGAGCTACGACGACGAGGCGCTGGCCTCCGACGCCATCGCGCTGATCGAGGAGCTCGGCGGCTCGGCGTGCGTTGTCGGCAACTCGATGGGCGGGGCCGCCGCCGCGATCGTCGCCGCGAATCGGCCGGATCTCGTCGACGGATTGGTGCTGCTGGGCGCGTTCCTCCGCGAACCGCAGGTCGGTCGGTTCATGACGATCCTGACCCGGATCCTGATGTGGCCGCCATGGGCCCGGACGATGTGGAAGGCGTACTTGCCGAAGCTCTATGCCGGCACCAAGCCCAGCGACTTCGAGGCCTATCGCGACTCGATGATCGAGGCGATGAAGGCGCCCGGCAAGACCAACGCCTTCTCCCAGACGACCAAGACGTCGCACGCGCCCGTCGAGGCACGGCTGCCGCAGGTCAAGGCACCGGCGCTGACGGTCATGGGGACCCTCGATCCGGACTTCCCCGACCCGAAGGCGGAGGCCGAGTGGATCGCCGCGTCGATCGGCGGAGACATCCTGATGGTCGACGGCGTCGGACACTATCCGCAGTCGCAGGCGCCCGAGATCGTCAACCCCGCGGTCGTCGAGTTCGTCCGCGGGCTCCGCAGCGATGCCTAGGGCGGGGCTGTCGACGGGTCGCGTCGTCGGCGAGGCGGCGGCGCTGGCCGACGAGGTCGGGCTCGACAACCTCACGCTGGCGGCGCTGGCAGAGCGGCTGGGAGTACGCCTGCCGAGTCTCTACAAGCACGTCGACGGCATGCCGGCGCTGCAACGCGAGCTTACGATCCGGGCCAAGCTCGAGATGACCAACGTGTTCGCCCGCGCCACGGTGGGCAAGTCGCGTGGGGACGCGGTTCGAGCGTTCGCCATCGCCTATCGCGACTGGGCGAAACAGCATCCGGGGCTCTACGCCGCGGGGGTCCGAGCGCCACGCGACGGCGACGCCGAGGATCAGGACGCGAGCGCGGCCGCCGTCGAGGTGGTGTTCGACGCACTGTCCGGCTACGACCTCGACGAGGCGACGACGATCGACGCCGTACGTACGCTCCGAGCGGCTCTGCACGGCTACATCGGCCTGGAGGTCGCCGGCGGATTCGGCCTGGACCGTCCCCTCGACGACAGCATGGAGTGGATGCTCGACGCCCTCGACACGGCGCTGAGCCGGACGGATCTCGAGGCATCCGGGTAGCGGGGGCTACCGCAAGCCCTCAAGATTCGTCGGCATCGGCGTCGGCGTCGTCAGAGCTGAAGCCGGTGCGCGGCCAGCATCTCGTAGTCGGGGACGCTCTCCTCGGCGATCCGGAGCGCCTCGCCCTCGAGATGCACGTCCCGCGGCTGCCATGGCGCGAAGCCGGTCGACCGCTCGACGGCCGCATACCAGTACGGCGCCCACACCCCGTCGGTGTCGCGCGGTCCCGGCGGCCAGTGCAGCATGCGATCGGTGAACTCGACGCCGAGCCAGTCGCACAGCCAACGCAGATAGGCCTCGGGCGCGCGCAGGAAGTCCATCGCGTCGATGACCGGCGGCTGGTCGCCACGATCCCGGAGCCGCGCGAACAAGGCGACCTGCTGGACCAGGCCGATGTCCTCCCGGGTCAGGTCGTGCCGGGAGCGGATGTACGACGCGACTACCTCGTGCGGCTCGCGGATCAGCAGGGCGTTGCGGATACCGTCGACCCAACCCAGGTCGATCTCCGGCGTCATGTGGTGCGGCATCTGCTTCTGGTAGAACACCGCGGGCTCCCCCGGGACCGGCCCCGTCATCTGCTTCACGACCTCGCGCCAGTCGGTCGGGCCGGCGGCGATGATCTCGTCCCGACCGGGGTCGTCGCGACCGCTCGACTTCAGGAAGTACGCGTAGAACGGTTCGTCCACGACCACGCAGTCCGGCCGGTTCTCCCACGACCGCATCATGGCCGTCGAGATGTTACGCGGGCCGGACCACATCGCGTACCGGATCGTCATCTGGCGTGCTCCCGAGCCGCGACGTCCCGTCCGACCAGGTCGGCGTAGAGCTTCTGCAATCGCAGCACCATCGGGCCGGGCGGTTCCGCGGCGAGCCGGCGGCCGTCGACCTGACGCACCGGCACGACCCCCGCGTACGTCCCGGTCACGAATGCCTCGTCGGCGCCGTACACGTCGGTGAGGCTGAACAGCTTCTCGTACGCCCGGATCCCTGCCTCGCGACACACCCGCAGCACGTTGGCGCGGGTGATGCCACCGAGGCAGTAGGCGCCAGATGAGGTCCACACCTCGCCGCGTCGCACGATGAAGAAGTGCGTCGAGTTGCAGGTCGCCACGAAGCCGTTCGGGTCGAGCATCAGTGCCTCGTCGGCGCCGGCCGTGTAGGCCTGGATGCAGGCGGTGATGTCGTTGAGCTTGCTGTGGGCGTTGAGCTTCGGGTCGAGGACGTCCGGCGCGCTGCGTCGCACGTGGACCGTGAAGAGGTCGATGCCGGCCTGCAGCTCGGGCCGGGGGTTCTTGTGCTCCGGGATCATCACGACCGTCGCCGGTCCGGCCGAGGCGCGCGGGTCTTGGTACGGAGTCGACTTCGGTCCGCGGGTCACCATCAGCCGCATGTGGACGCCGTCGGTCATGTCGTTGGCCGCGAGCGTTCGGTAGATCGCGTCGGTGAGCTCGTCCCGGGTGCGCCCGATGTCCATCGCGATCGCGGCCGCTCCTTCGTAGAGCCGGTCGAGATGCTGATCGAGGAACGCGGGATGACCGTCGTGGACCCGCAGCCCCTCCCACACGCCGTCGCCGAGTACGAAGCCCGCGTCGAACACCGACACGACGGCTTGGTCGCGACGTACGAGGTCGCCGTTGACGTAGATCAGGATGTTCGCATTGCGCGGATCGTCCTCGTGGTCGTGGACGCTGCGCGGCTCGGCGTCCCCGGACTCGGGTGGCATTGGCGAAGCTGTCACGCCGTCAGCAAATCACACCGGCCGTCGTGCATTTGTCGAGGTCGGACTCGACATCTGCACGATGAAGTTGTCAGCCGTATGCCACGCCCCAGCGTGATATGCGGCTGACAACTCCGGCCCGGTGCGAGGGCGTCAGTGTGGGGCGAGCCGACGGAGGAAGGCAGCCGTCCGCGGCTGGCTCGGCGAGTCGAAGATCTGCGCCGGCGCACCCTCCTCGAGCACCACTCCCTCGTCGAGGAACGCCACCCGATCCCCGACGTCCCGGGCGAAACCCATCTCGTGCGTGGCCATCACGATCGTCATGCCCTCGGCCTTCAGCTCGCCGATCGCGTCGAGGACCTCGCCGACCAACTCCGGGTCGAGCGCCGACGTGATCTCGTCGAGCAGCAGCAGCTTCGGGCGCATCGCCAGCGCCCGGACCAACGCGGCCCGCTGCTGCTGGCCGCCCGACAGGCTGTCGGGATGCGCCGACGCCTTGTCGGCAAGGCCGAACCGGTCGAGCAGCTCGTGCGCCGCCGACTCGGCCTCGACCCGGCTCGCCACCCTGCCCAGCTTCCGCGGCGCGAGGGTGACGTTGTCGAGCACCGACAGATGCGGAAACAGGTTGTACGCCTGGAACACCATGCCGATCTCGCGGCGGACCCCGTCGGCGTCGACACGCGGGTCGCTGATGTCCCGCTCGCCGAACCAGATGGTCCCGTCGTCGACCGTCTCGAGCAGGTTGATGCAACGCAGCAGGGTCGACTTGCCCGAGCCACTCGCGCCGATGAGACACACGACCTCGTGCTCGGCAACCGCCAGGTCGATCCCCTGCAGCACCTGGTTGTCGCCGAAGTGCTTGCGGACGCCCTCCAACCGCAGCAAGGGCGGCTTCTGCTCGACCTCCTCCGGCGGTGAGGTCATGCGCTCACACCCTGCTCCCGGCGTACGGCCCGCAGCGCCAGCCAGTCGGTGAACCGGGCGATCGGCACGGTCAGGATGATGTAGCCGATCGCGGCCACGACGAACGGCGTGTAGTTGAAGCTGCTCGCCGACTCCACCTGCGCCGCGCGGAAGGCCTCGAAGACGCCGAGCACGGCGACCAACGCGGTGTCCTTCTGCAGCGACGCGAAGTCGTTGATCAGCGGCGGCAGCACCCGGCGGATGGCCTGCGGCAGCACGACATGGCGCAGGGTCTGCCCGTACGACAGGCCGAGCGACCGGCCACTCGCCCACTGGGACGGATGTACGGACTCGATGCCGGCCCGCATCACCTCGGCGACATAGCCGCCGTAGGAGAAGGTCAGCGCCATGATGCTGAGCACGAAAACGCTGCTCGGCACGCCCTGCAGCTGCAACGCCGGGAGACCGAACCCGATCAGGTAGACGACCAGCAGCGTCGGCGTGCCACGGGCGACGTCGGTGTAGACGATCGCCACCAGCTTCAGTGGCGCCAGCCCGGCGGCCGGAGCAACCCGGACGATTGCGACGAGCAGGCCGACGACGAGGATGCAGGCTTCGGCGATCAGGAACATCTTGATCGTCGTACCGAAGCCGTCAATGATCTCTGGGGCCGACGACTTCGCCTCGTCCCAGTTGAAGAAGGTCTGCTGGACGCGATCCCACCCCGGCGAGCTGACGATCACGACGGCCGCGATGCCGAAGACGACGACGGTCGAGGTGAGTGCGATCGTCGAGCGCCGACGGGACTGGGCGCGCCGCCACGCGAGGCGCTCGAGCTGCCGGTCGCTCGGAGTCCAGTCGAGCGGCCTCGTTGCGGAGGACACCGCGGCTACCGGGTCAAGACAGCGTGGGGACGTCGACGGACTGGGACATCCAGCGCTCCTCGATCTGGGCCAAGGTGCCGTTCTCCTTCAGGGTCGTGAGTGCCAGGTTGACGCACGGCGCCAGTTCGCTGCCCTTCTCCATCAGCAGCCCGAACTGCTCCTGCTCGCCCGTCGTCACCTCGAACTGACCGACCACCGTGCCCTGCGGGACCTGGACCGCCGTGATGTACAACGCGGTCGGGAGGTCGGCGACGATCGCGTCGACCTGGCCGTTGAGCAGTGCCTGGTTCGCGTCGCTGGTGCTGTCGAAGATCTGCGGATCCTCGCTCGGCTGGATCTCGTTCTCGATCGCATCCAGCGACGTCGTGGCGACCTGCGCCCCGAGGGTGGCGTCTTGGAAGTCGCCAAGGCTGGTCGCGTTGGCGTAGTCGCTGTCCTTCAGCGTGATGAGCGCCTGCGAGGCGGTGTAGTAGCCCTCCGAGAAGGTCACCGCTTCTTCGCGCTTGGGCGTGATCGAGATCTGGTTGATGTCGAAGTCGAAGTCTTTCGGTCCCGGCCGGTAGCTGGCGTTGAACGGCACGGTGACCCACTCGACCTGATCTTGGGTGAAGCCCATCTCGTCTGCGACCGCGTAGGCGACGGCGGATTCGAAGCCCTTGCCGTTGGTCGGGTCGTCGTCGATGAAGTACGGCGGGAAGGCCGGCGAGTCGGTGCCGATGGTCAACTGGCCCGCAGTCTGGAGCGGCAGCTGGTCCACGGCGCAGTCTTCCGCCGACACTGACTGATCGGATTCGGTGTCGTCGGACTCGGTGCTCTCATCGGTCGGAGCACAAGCGGCGACGGTGGCGGCAAGCAACAAAACCGCGATGCCACCCGCGCGTCGCCGCGGGGACGTGAGTTTCATGAAGAAAGGGTAGGCGAGCCCGGTCGGCTCGCCCGCACGGTTCGTCAGTCGGCGAGTTCGGTGCGTAACGAGCCATTTGGGGGAACTGCGGCCAGTGCCGCCACGGCCACGGCCCGCACCTGCTCATCCTCGTCGAGGACCAGCCGTCCCAAGGCCACGCCGCCTCGGTCGTCCCCCAATCGGCCCAGGGCCGCCGCCACTTCGGCGCGTACCTCCCCGCTCGGATCGTCGGCCAGCGTGTTGATCTCGACGACCGCCCGGAGGTCCGCGAGTGCCTGCACGGCTTCGCGACGTACGCCGGGTTCGGTGTCTCGGGCGGCAGCGACGAACGTCGAGATGCTGGCGTCGGACGTGCGCCGAAGCAGTCGAACGGCGACCTCGCGGGCCTGGACGCTCGGACTGTCCAGCGCCTGTTCCAGGAAGTCGAACAGTTGCGGCTGATCCGGAAGCAGCTGCTCCATCGGACGTAACGCGTCGGCCGCGGCCACCCGGACCGGGTCGGCCGCATCCAGCAGCGCCAGGCACAACGCGTCGTAGCCCCAGTCGGGACGACGCTCGGCGACCGCCTCGACCGCGGTCCGGCGTACGCCCGGATCCGGATGCGACAGGTACGGACGCAACGCCTCGCGCCCATCGGTCGACGCCAGCAGCCGCTCGACCTCGGCGCTCTGCGTCGGCCGGCCCGTCATCTCAGTCATAGGGACCCCTCCTCATGCCTACGATCGGGCGCGCGCACCGGCGCCGGGGAAGTCCGAGCGACTCCCTTGGTAAGGAACTAATTACAGTTGCATACTAGACTTACTGCTCAGAAGCCGCATGTCAACCAGCCCGTCACGGATCTTGAGACATTAGGGCCGCGACAGCTACCGCGATCCCTCGAGATCGGTGAGCCGCTCGGCCAGCGCCATCGCGTCGAACGGCGCCCGCACCTTCGCGTCGTTGTCGAAGTACGCGAAGACGTCGCGGCCCCTCGCGGATCGGTCGCCCGGCGTACCCACGGTCCGTTCACCTGTCGGCGTCTCACCGGCGACCCAGCGGCGGATCTTCGCGGCCCAGGCGTCGAGTGCGTCGGCGTCGTAGCCGCTGGTGTAGAGCTCCTCGGCGCCATGCAGTCGGAGATAGACGAACTCCGCGGTCACGTCTTCCAGCGCCGGCCAGGAGCCGGCCGCATCGGCAACGACGAGGGCGATGTCGTGCCGCCGCAGCAACTCGATGAACGCCGAGTCGCGAAAGCTCGGGTGCCGTACCTCGACCGCGTGCCGGATCGGTCGCTCGGCGTCGGTCATGGTCCACGACCGCCCGTCGAGTCGCTCGTCATGCCGCTCGGCGAGCTCGGCCGCCGCGGTCGTCGTCCGCGGCAAGCGCGTACAGAACGCGTCCAGACGATCCGGGTCGTACGCCATCGTCGGCGGCAACTGCCACAGGATCGGCCCCAGCTTCGGGCCGAGCGCCAAGACGCCCTGGCCGAAGAAGTTGGGCAGCGTCGTCTCGGAGTCCAGCAACCTCTTCATGTGGGTGATGAAGCGGCTGGCCTTGACGGCGAACACGAAGTCGTCCGGGGTCTGATCGCGCCACGATTCGAAGCTCTCCGGCCGTTGCAAGGAGTAGAACGTGCCGTTGATCTCGATGGAAGTGAGGCGCTGCGCCGCGTACTCGAGCTCGCGCCGCTGCGCGAGCCCACGGGGATAGAACTCGCCCCTCCAGCCGGGATAGTTCCATCCCGAGATGCCGACGCGTACTCGTGCCACCGTCGGAGCATAAGACCGCGCCGCCTAAACTCACCCGCATGCCCGACACCGGACCGCGGGGGCCGATCTTTCTCCATGTCGGTCTGCCCAAATCCGGGACGACCTTCCTGCAGGACATGCTGCGCCAGCATCGGCGGTGGCTGCGCCGGGAGGGCATTCTCTACCCGTTCGACGGCTACCGCGACCATTTCTACGCCGCCCTCGACGCTCGGGAGAATCACCAGTTCGCCGGCGGGATCCGGCCGCAGGCCGAGGGGGCCTGGTCAGGTCTCGTCGAGCACGCCCTCGAGTTCGAGGGCCGCGTGATCATCTCCCACGAGATCCTCGCGACCGCGAAGCCGGACGCCGCTCGGCGGGCCCGCGCCAAGCTCGACGAGCGCGATGTCCACGTCGTCGTCACGGCCCGTGACCCCGGACGACAGGCCGTCGCGGACTGGCAGGAGGCGATCAAGCACGGCCGCAAGGTGCAGTTTCGCGGGTACGTCCGCCGGGCCGGGCTCGGCCAGGTCCCGCCCCGCCCTCGAGAGGCCAACGCGCCGGCGACCCGCGACTTCGCCGCCCAGCGGCTGCTTCACGTGATCGACAACTGGGCCGGCGACCTTCCCCCGGAGCGGGTCCACATCGTGACGGTGCCGCATTCGGCCGCCGATCCCTCGCTGCTGTGGCGACGGTTCGGCGAGCTCGTGGGCATCGCCGACCCGGGACGACTCACACCGGGTCGCCAGGTCCGCAAGAACCCGCGGCTCGGCGTCGCCGACATCGAGCTGCTCCGGCGGGTCAATCGGACGCTGGACCGGCGGCTCGTAGCGGACGAGTTCGGTGCTGTCGCCAAGAAGCTCTACGCCCAGACGATCCTGCCGTCGGTCTCCCGCTCGGCGCCGCCCGTACTGCCGGACACCCTGTTCGACCGGGCCGACGAGATGGCTCAGGACTGGGTCGACGGCATCAAGTCCGCCGGCTACGACGTGTGCGGCGATCTCGACGACCTCCGGCCGCGTCGATCGGACGGCACCGCGCCCGGGCGCTGGAGTCGCGAGGACGTCATCGACACCGCGGCCGCCGCGACCGCCGAGCTGCTCGTGGAGATCACCGAGCTTCGGCGCGAGGTGGTCCGACTCGAACGACGACAGCTCAGCCGTGGCAACGTGAGTCGGGCGCTGCGCAACCGGCTCCGGCGACTGCGACGCCGCCGCCAGCCGGTCGAGGACGAGTCGGAGGACTCCACCGGCACGGCCTAGTGGGCTTCCGCTTCGCCTCGGCCTAGGCTTCGCGGGCCGCGGCGAGTCCGCTGTCGTCGGGCTCCGACGCCGCGGCCGGACCGAGCAGGTGGGCGGCGAGGTCCGAGGCATGCCGTCGAATCTCGGGGATGGCCGCCGCCTCCCATCGAGTGCCGCGGCGGGCTGCTCCGATCGCGTACACCCGTCGCGACGCCGTCCCGGTCGCATCGACCAGCGCACCGTGCCGATCGAGGTCGAAGCCCAGTCCCAGTGGGTCCGGCCGGGCCTGGCCGTCGGCGATGAGCCGGTCGACCAGCGCGTTCCACCCGGTCGCCGCCACCGACTGCGGGCCCGTGCAGTTGACGACCCGAGTGAATCCGGCGACGTCCGGCAGTCCGGACCGCACGACGAGTTGGCCGGAGGCACGCATCGCGTCGATCCGGTCGGCGACCGCCGGGGCCATCCGATGGCGATGCACCTCCCAGCGCCGGGCGAGATGCCGTACGAAGCGGTCGCGGTCCTCGTACGACAGCCGCTCCCATAGGTCGCCGACCTGCGGCCGGATGCCGTCGACGACGCCTCGCCAGTCGTGTCCGGACGCCTCGGCAGCTCGGATCTGCTGCCGGACCGCCCGGACAAGGGCACGCAGCCCAGGCTCGCTCGGCGCCACACCTTCGGACACCGGGAACGGCGCACGCGCATGCCGACGAGGGAGCAACGCATGCCGGCTGGCGGCGACCATCCGGACTCCGGGGTATCGGGCCGCGAGGCTCAGAGCGACGTCGCCCATGGTGAGTCCGGTTCCGAGCAGGAGTACGCGATCATCGGCGCCCACCACGTCGAGCGCGCCCGGCCCCCAGGGATCGGCGACATAGCGCGGTCCGCCGAACACGGTGTCCCGAATCGGCTGCGGATGCGGCGGCGGGTTGCCCAGGGCGAGCACGACGATCTCCCCTGGAACCGACCAGCCGCAGGTCAGTTCGACCGACATATGCTCCGCCGGGTCGTGGACCCGTACGGCCTCTCCCCGGATCCGGAGCACGGTGGCGTGCGGCGTCGCACCGGCGCTACCGAGGACGCTCGTCAGGTAGCGGCCGTACGTCGGCCTCGGCAGGAAACTCCCTCGGTCAGCGGCCACCCGGCGACTGGCACCAGCGCAGCAGGTGGTCGGGGTCGTCCTCGTAGGCGCTCATCCGGTTCGCCGTGTTGTTCAGCACGTGATCCGGATCGGCATTCCCGTACGCCAGCCCGGGACCGCAGGAGGTCTCGCGCTCGATCATCCGGCCAGAACGCCCGAGACCAAACAGAAACAAGATCTCGTCCGTACGAGGATCCGTCAGTGCGGCAGCCAGGCATCCTCGTCGCGCGTCATCGCCGACACGCTCTTGGGGAGCTTCCCGTCGGCCAGGTGCTGGATCGTGACGGACTCGAAGACCTGGCGCAGGCTGTGCCGGGCGGCGATCCAGGCATGCTGGAGCACGACCGCCGAGTCGTTGTAGGTCACCGCCTCCGGGCGCAGCCCATAGACGCTCACGAGTGGGCCGTCGACCGCCCGGATCACATCGGCGATGGAGACGTCGTCCGCCAGCCGGCCGAGGCGCCAGCCGCCGGACTGCCCGCGCTGGCTGACCACGATCCCGGCCCGTCGCAGGTCGGCCAGGATCGCCTGCAGGAAGCCGTGCGGGATGTCTTGCAACCGTCCGATCTCCTCGGCAGAGACCGGACCACCGTCGGTCCGACCCGCGATCTCGATGAGCGCTCGCAGCGCATAATCCGACTTGGCCGACACCCGCATGCGGCAAAGTCTGTCAGATCTGTTGTCTCAGTCGGCATAGGCGGTAGTAGGTGTGGCGTGGAAATCGACCGTCAGGCCGAAGTGAGCGCTTCTTCCGCCTCCAGCCGGCGGGCCCGCTGCTCGGC